>JBBDSB010000517.1:0-3910 GCA_040905205.1 Cyclobacteriaceae bacterium | reverse complement strand
CTCAAAGAAATTGATCATGGATTTTCAAATCAAGAATTGGCTTTGGATTAATGATCATTTGAAAGATTCATTTAAATTGGCAGGTATAGCATCCAAAGCTGACCAGAAATCTATTGGTATTGGGGCCATGCCCTATAGGCCAGGATGCCTCCTGATACCAACAGCAAAACCTGGAGAAACATACTTGGTGCTGTTTCCAGATTTCTTCCTATGACAAAGAGCAAAAACACTATTGAAAAGAAAGCAAACATTCCGGTAACTTCCTCTTTCCTGTCACTGACTTTTCTGTTGTAAAAAATCTTGGCTACCAGTCCTCCAAAGAGGAATGTAAACCAGATCAGCCGATGCCTGAGGTCTTTGACCACGTAGCTGAAGGTAGGGAATTCCTTTCCTTCCAAAGTGACGAGCACAATATCAATGAGCACCATCAATCCCAGCAGCGTTGCCACAACGATCTTGATCGTTCGGATTTCAGACAAATGCTTTTTTAAAAACCTTTTAAGTTTGCTCATGGTGTTACCAAATAATTCATGGACCAAAAAAAGTGTCCGTACAGGAAACCGGCTATCAAAAGGACCGTCAGGAAGATCTTGGATTTCTCAAAGGGCACTTTGAAGGCAATCAGTACCATGATTATCGTCAGGCCGAATAGTATCAAAACCGGAAACGTGCCATTGGCCATTTTAAAGGCAGGGTTTGAAGTTCCCAAAAAAAGATGGCCGCCAATGGCCCCTAAGGCAAACGGAATAAAAAATGATTTGCCCCTTGACCATTCCAACAAGAGTAAATTGGAAGTGTCGTTTCCAATGTTATTGAGGATTAGCAGGATTTCAAGGACAAAATAGGCAACGGCTATACCAATCATGATATTGACTACCGATATATACTGAATGTTTTCCATATTCACCGTAGAAAATTCGAATTAAATTTAAGGGATTTTTGGACAAAATGATATATAAGGGCCATATATTTTTGGCCAAATAAGAAAGGGTAAATGGGTATGGAATCGGATGATTAGCTGATTGATTTTAGTTTTGATGTGTTTTTCCTGACTCTGTACTGAAAGCTTTCTGATTCGTTTACCCACTTCAGGGCAAGCAAGGGGATGGCACTTTTATCCCATAAAATCCGCAAACCTTTCCCGATTTGTGGTTCAGCTGCTTTTTGGTAAAAGCAATCGGTTGAAATCCGGAAGGTTTTTTTTTATCATGGATGGACTCATGATAGGCTATTAATATTTGAAATCAAATGGTCTGATCGATATTTTGAAAATCCAAAAGAATTAAAAAGTTTAATCAAATTCTGCCAAGAAAATAATATTAAAACACCAATTGTTACTTCAATAAGCAAAGAGGGGGAAGTCGAATATGCAGATGTTCATTTTCAATTTTTACCTTCATCATCTTATGCATACACAGTTGGAAAAAATACGCTTGACAGGAAGAAAATAAATAAATAAACAGACCGAACTGGGTGTAGGTTGCACCTACATCCCTTCTATCCATTGATTTCCGCCAGCGAGGCATTTGTAATGCCGGATTACTGGTAAAGTATCATTTATTGCATCCGGACACGTTAAGCCATTATAAATGCCAAACGATTTACGTAAAAAAATAGACATCGTTAGGCCTGCCCTCGCCCCTCGGTCCCCTTGAGGGGAAGTCAGCGCGCAAAAGTAGAAAATGTTTGGTATTTTTTCCGGATTGGCCGGTATTGCAAATGCATGGAATCCGTTTCAAAACGTATATTTGGGATGTAGAAAATTCTACACCCAGTTTACGCTAAGTAAATCCACCATCAGTATTCCATTTATTGAACACCGATGACACCGATTGATCGGATTTACGCTGATCTTGATTTTAAGAAATTCAATCCGTGTCGATCAGTTTAATCCGCCCTGGGTGAAAGTAGGCTACTCACCCAGTAGATACGTCTATGGTAAAATTTGTTTCCGTGTTCTCAAAAGCTTTTCAATTCCGATGAATTCACTCAATGATCCATCTTAGGTGGCCCTAGGTTTAGCAGCGCCTGATTTCCGGGAATTAACCCATGGAAAAAGGGGTATCAAAGGAAATTAGTCAAACAATTTCTTGCAAAAATCATTTATTTGTATATAATGCATAGGTTATGGATATAAGAATAAATACTTTATTTGCCGTTGTACTAATGATATTATCCGGCTGCTCCCAGGGTAGTAAAAGTTCGGGCGAAGTGGATGGCCTGTTGCAGCAGGACACTGTTCCCTACAAAGTTGCTAAAGATCTGGAAACCATAAAAGAAGATGGGGTCCTGCATGCCATCACCATATACAGCTCCACAAGCTATTTCCTTTACAAAGGTATGCCCATGGGCTTTGAGTATGAGCTCTTGTCACGCCTGGCCGATCACCTGGATCTGGCCTTGGAAATTACCGTTGCGGAAGATATTGATGATTTATTCGATATGTTGAACAATGGCGATGGTGATCTGATCGCCTATGGTTTGACGGTAACGGAGCCCAGAAAAAAGCTGGTGGATTTTACGGAATACCATTATGTGACCCACCAGGCTTTGGTACAGCGGATGCCGGACAATTGGCGCTCCCTACCCGGCTATAAGATTGACCAACAGGTCATTTCCAATACGCTTGAATTGGAGGATGATACCGTTTGGGTGAGAGAAAACACCTCGTATTCTCAAAGGCTTCAAAACCTGCAGGATGAGATTGGTGCGGAGATCCCGATAGAACACATTGAAGGAAATATTCCTACTGATGAAATCATCCGAATGGTAGTGGATGGGGAAATTGACAGAACGGTTGCCGACTACAATATAGCGGCAATCAACAAAACCTATTATCCCATCCTTCATATCGATACCAGGATCTCCTTCTCCCAACGCATCGCCTGGGCGGTAAGGCAGAATTCTCCCGACCTGCTTCAGGCCATAAACGATTGGATCAGCCAGGAAAAAAAGACGGATGACTATTATGTGATCTACAACAAGTACTTTAAAAACAGGAAGTCTTTCAGGGGCAGGATCCAAAGTGATTTTTACAGCAAGAATGGCAATAGGATCAGTGAATACGATGATATCATTAAAGCCAATGCCACTACAATAGGATGGGATTGGCGTTTCCTTTGTTCTCAGGTGTATCAGGAATCCATGTTTGATCCCAGGGCCACATCCTGGGTGGGTGCCAGTGGGCTGATCCAACTGATGCCGGCTACGGCCAAGGAAGTTGGCGTAACCAATAGTTTTAATCCGGAACAGAATGTAAGGGGAGGAGTAAGGTATTTGGATAAAATGCATGACAACTTTGAATCGGTAAAAGATTCCGTGCAAAGGGTAAAGTTTACTTTGGCTGCCTTCAATTGTGGGGCAGGGCATGTGTATGATGCCATGCGGCTAGCAGAAAAGCACGGAAAGGACCCGACTATCTGGGATGAAAATGTAGAAGAATTTATACTGAAACTGGCGGATAAGGAATATTATTACGACGAGGTGGTCCGGCATGGATTTGTGAGGGGGGCGGAACCCTACCACTATGTCAGGGACATATTTTTGCGGTATGAGCATTATAAACAGTTTATAGAGATGTGATCCATGCTCTGAACCCGAACCGGGATTAAATCTATACAATTGAAGGGAAAAATGAAAAGTGAATGCTGGATTGGTATCATTTGACCGGGCTGATACAGCTCCCGGGTAATACCGTAACCGCCAGTCCGCACGCCTCCAAATCCCCCTTACCAAGGGGGTTGGGGGATTTTTTCGGGTATTTCAAATTTATAAAATTTACTTGAAATATTGATATTTACGTATGTAAATCCCCTTTTTCCCCCTTTATAAAGGGGGATTTTGTATTCGATGACTTTTAAGTGGTCGATTATGTATGATGTCCCGGTAGACCGGGCCGTATCATTAGGAT
>JBBDSB010000516.1:0-3939 GCA_040905205.1 Cyclobacteriaceae bacterium | reverse complement strand
TCCTCAAGGTATCAAAAATATTTGAATTTGATAAGGAGGCAATTATAAAAAGTTTAAATCTATTCAAATTGCTTTACATAATCCAGAAATTTTTGGGCAGTTACATCGAGGTTTTCAATGGAACCACCACCCTCCAGCACCTCGCACATTTCATATACCAGGTATCCCTGGTAGCCTATTTCTTTTAGGGCCCCAATAAAATTCTCATAATCAATCACGCCCTCCCCCATTGCCGTAGCACGCATTACAGGTTTATCAGATTGATAGTTGGTAAGTGCATGTACATATTGGTACCTGGGAAGTGGGATATAATCTGCCAAAATGGTATTGGCAAGGAAGGGTTTCATCTTCAATACGGAATTCCTGATTTCCTCCGTGCTCAGTCCTTCCAATGTTGGAGACCAGGCATCCCAACCCGCCATCACATTGGGAAGGTTGATTTCTTTTAATAACCAGTACATGGCATCATGGTGAATGGCAATGTCATGATGATTTTGAACCACCAGTGTCACCCCATATTTCTGGGCTTCTTTGGCGGCAAGGGTGATTCCTTCCACCACCGTCGCATACTGTTTATCATAAGGGATGCCCGGCCGTTCATAGCCTGTAAAAATGCGAATCATTTTTGTTCCCAGGTCGCTGGCCAATTCAGCCAATTGGCCAATATATGCCGCCTGGATTTCTGTATGGGGAATGCCAGGTTTATCCATACCTGCCGTAAAATCCGAATAACCTGCCAGACCCACCAGCGTTAAGTCCAGTTCCTCCATCCTGTTTTTTAGCTGCTCCCGGGCTTTTTTATCGTATTCAAGAATAGAAAGATGGGGGGATTTCGCCATAAGCATCACTCCATCATAGCCCAATTCCTTAGCTTTGAGAAGAAATTCATCCACAGATAGCCTGGCCTGTCCCCGCCAAAGGCCTGAATATCCGATGGAGTGCAAACAGGTTTTAACCTTAAAATCAGCAGGGTTTCCGCTTGGAATAGCCTGACCGTGAGACTTAAATACAATCAGCATCAAAATGATACTATTGAATACGGAATTTTTCATCACATTCATCTTTTAAATTTGATTGGAAAAGGTAAAGGGTTCCCGGTAAACCCTGGAAAGTAGGGTATCTGCTTCGGAATCGTTTGCGAATTGCTCATATTCCCCCATAAACCTCAGTTCACGTTTGACCCGGTAGGAAATATTGGCCAGCAGTGGTAAGGCTGAAGAATAAAAGCCTTCCCGCATATCACATTGGAGCATCTTATGATTGCCAGAACGGATAGCTTCAATAAAATTGGAGAAAAGGGTGGCTTCTTGTTGGGAACTGTTTTCCTTTGAGCTGGCAAATGGTTTGGTTTCGCGATGATGAAAGGCCCGCCATGTGTTACCACTGATTTCCAACCATCCATCCTTTCCATAAAACAGGTTGCCTACTTCCTTCCCATCACTGCCTTCATGGTTGGTATACCTGCCCCGGGCTTCATATTCGAGCAGGGTCCCATCGGCATATTTGAATAATCCGGATTGAATGTTAGGGGTTTCCTGAGTAGTCTTATCATGACCATAGGTTTCCACATCTCCGTAAACCATGGTACCGGGTGTACAGTTTTCAGGCATACATTCATCCTGATCGAACCCATAAATCCCTCCCATTGAATAGATGGTTTCGGGATGTTCATGTTTCTGAAGACCCCAACGGGCAATGTCCAATTGGTGTGTGCCAGTGTTTCCCGAATCCCCATTACCTGTATCCCAGTACCAGTGCCAGTTATAATGACTTCGCTTCTCATTGTAAGGACGGTATGGGGCCGGACCCAACCACTGGTTGTAATGGAAAGTTTCAGGAGGATCACTGTCCTCTGCCATGCCGTATGAATTCCGGAATTTATAAGTGAGGGCACGGGCCATGTATAACTTTCCTATTCCACCCTCATGCAGAAATTGCACGGCTTCCCTGATGTTATTATAGGAACGGTTCGTTAACCCAACCTGCACCGTCAATCCACTCTTTTGGGCCGCCTCCACCATTTTCCTTCCTTCCCAAATATTATGGGAGGCGGGTTTTTCTACATAGACATGCTTTCCTGCCTGGCAGGCCCAAATCGTGGCCAGCGCATGCCAGTGGTTTGGTGTGGCCATGGACACCGCATCTACTTCATTATTATCCAGCACTTTTCTTAAATCCCATTCCAGCTCCGGCTTCAATCCGGTTTTATCCATTACTATCTTTGATTTGGCACCAAATAGGGCTTCATCCGTATCACAAAGCACCTTCAAAACCACATTATGGCTATTCTTGATGTTACAATAATTATAGATGTGAACGGTCCCCTGGTTTCTAATACCGATTTGCGCCAGGTGAATGCGATCATTGGAACCCATAATGGACGCATAACTTTTTGCACTAAACCCTAATCCACCCATGGTGAGGCCTGCTGAGCCCAAAGCCGTTTTCTTTATAAATTCTCTCCTTTTTGTCATGTTGAAATAGTAATATGAATTGAAAAACAGGAAATTAATCATTTATTTAAAAAATTAAAATTTAATTAAAATGAAAACTGATTTTTTTTGGTTCTTTCTTTTGACATCTTTTTTTTCTACTTTTAAAGTCAATGAAAAATACGCCATGTACCTAAGAAAACAATACACTTATCAAATAACCATATTTCACCCAACATGCAAAATATTTTGTTAAAGTCAGTACCTGTCCCAATCAGAAAGGCCATTTTTAGTATGACCATCTCTGTCATTTCGTTATTCTCTATAAGTTGTGAAAATGAGGTCCGAGAAGAACCATTTTCATTGGGTGAAAAATACCATTCAGATAGCACCCAACTTTATCTCCCGGAAGATTTGGAAGCCACTTTATGGGCCGAGTCACCCCAGTTTTTCAATCCCACCAATATGGATGTGGATACAAAGGGCCGGATTTGGGTGACCGAGGCCCTCAATTACCGCTTATTCCGCAATGATCCGGAAAAATACAAAAACCATCAAGAAGGAGATCGGGTGATGATACTGGAAGATAAAGATGGTGATGGGGTAGCCGAAACCTCCAAGGTATTTGTTCAGGACAGTGATCTGACGGCTCCTCTGGGTATTTCTGTTATAGGAAACAAGGTCATAGTATCCAGTGGACCTTCCATCATCATTTATACTGACGAAAATGGGGATGATAAGCCCGATAATAAAGAAGTGTTTTTGACCGGTTTTGGAGGATTGGACCATGACCATGGCCTGCATGCGGTGGTAGCCGGGCCTGATGGAAAATATTACTTTAATGCTGGCAATGCAGGGCCACATATTGTCACTGATAAAAGTGGCTGGACCTTGCGATCCGGAAGCATATACAATGGAGGTTCCCCGCATATGAAAGACAACAAACCAGGCATGGTCAGCGACGATGGTAAAATGTGGGTTGGCGGTATAGCATTGCGTATCAATCCGGATGGTACCGGAATGAAAGTTCTGGGCCATAACTTCAGGAATTCTTATGAACTGGCCTTGGATTCCTACGGTAATTTATGGCAAAATGACAATGATGATGATGGAAATAAGGGCGTACGTGTTTCCTGGCTGATGGAAGGTGGCAATATGGGATATTTCAACTCAGACGGATCAAGGCGGTGGCAGGCAGACCGTCGTCCCGGGCAGGCCACTGTAACGGCTCACTGGCACCAGGATGATCCCGGTGTGATACCCCTTGGAGACAGTACAGGTGCGGGTTCCCCTACCGGGATTACCTTTTACGAAAGTGACTTATTGGGTAAAAAATACCGGGGTACTTTATTGGCAGGGGAAGCTGGAAGAAATGTGATTTTGGCTTATAAGCCCGAACCTAATGGTGCCGGATTTATTTTAAAACGACATAACCTGATCACTTCCCTTAAGGAAGAAGAGGTAGAAGAAGCCAAAAGCCGGGCTACGGACGATGACAAATCCAAAT
>JBBDSB010000515.1:0-23670 GCA_040905205.1 Cyclobacteriaceae bacterium | reverse complement strand
ATTCAAGGATCTTACTGGAGGTGTGGAAACAATTATTCATTTGGGGTGGAGTTTAAGATTGAATTATCCCGATAGACCTGTACACAGTTACCTTAATTTGTTAAAGAGCCACCGTAAATTTCGAGGGATATTCCATTGAAATAATATTACTTTTACATCATTAAATTTTATTTCAATTAGTTTAATAGTCTCACCTGAAAGGGTTCTTATATTATGGCTAAGTTTACCTTGTAATTTTTCCCTGCCCTTAAATTTCATGTATTTATTAATTAATTAACACTCAACCTGAAACAGCTACGCTTCCGTCACTTACAGTGGCTACTATTAACTTTAAAGGAAACTAAAGTGTTATCAAACATAAGCTATAAGATATTTAATTCAAAATATTTTTAACGATAATTAAATTTTTTTTACGGTTTTAATTAAAAATTTCATTAATTATCCAGAACCGGACCGAGCCGCAAATGCCTGAGAATTTGTTCCGTAAAAAATTTCCCTTTTTATTGTAAAGGTTGCTCAGAATTTTTCCACATAATATTCCCAATAGTTCATCATAAGCTGGCAAACCGCTCCCTGGGAAAGAATGGGCTTGGAAACACAGCTAATTCTACCCCTTAGGTGAAAAAAAATAAAAGCATTCGCACAGGAGTGAGGGCATTGATTTGCCAACAAGATAGAAATTGCAATATAATTAACTACTTAGTAGCCAATAGTTAAAAGAGAATTATTTGGAAATAAAAAAGGAAGCTTTAATACCATATTCTTCACCGAAAAAATGCATTTGCTATCAACCAAATTTTTTTGTTAAATATTTAAATCTCATTTTGATATTTTTTTTTATTTCTTAACGTGCATTAATTAAATTTTATGATTAGTTTTACAATCATGGTTATTATCAATAATTTGAATCAACAGATAAAATTCGATACTTGATGGAAAGGAGTTTACAAGAGTTAGGAGCAAGGCTTAGGCAGTATATGGAATTTAAAAGAATCGGAACAAATCAATTGGGAAGAATGATAGGTTCCTCAGGTGCTTTAGTGTCAAACATTCTGAAAGGGAAAAATTTTGGGATCAGTAAATTTCTTGCTATAGGCAGGACTTGTACGGACCTTCACTTGTTCTGGCTTCTAACGGGTAATGGGGAAATGCTTCTGGATTTTAACAATGAAAAAAAGGAAGTGGCTACACCAAATGAGGGACACTTAAGAAATAAAGATTTAAAGAATGAATATTTAAGGAATGAATTGGAACTTAAAATAAATTTCTTGGAAAGTGCAATCACCTATCAGGATATGACTATTGAAGCCTATAAAAAAACATTGTCCACAGTGACCGCTTCAAATAAGGATTTGAAAGAAATGTTAAACTATCATATTAAGACAATAAACAATTTAACCGCAGGAAAAAAAACTGCCTAAAATTTTCAATATTATGACTATAGTTGTACTAAAACCCGTTGAACAATTCAAATTAGAAAAGAAAAAGGTTGAACTGGTCAAAATCAATAATAAATATTATATTGAATTAGAGGAATTTGAGAATTTAGATTCCATTGTAGAACTGAGCATTGCATTAGCCCAAGAAAATGAAGCATTGAAGGAAAGAATTATGTTATTGGAAGGGGGTTGGAATATTATGAAAGAGTAAGAAATTTAAGGAAATCTCTGTTTTGATCTTACCTCTTAAATTGACCAAGCCACTCTAAGGCTTCCTCCCTATCGGTAAACAATCGGCCCGGAACGGAGGGGCGATTGATTAAGAGGAAAAAATTCCCCAATATTTTTTGCAACTGGTTTTCAATAAGTATTGCTCCTGCTTTGAGATGGTATACCTAATCCTTTTGTGCCAGATATTTTCTAGCCTCTTTATCGAAATTGATGACATTCCTGCTGTCTGAAAGCATAGGGTATGATTTTCCCTGGGTGATTTTTATTCTTTCCCTCACGCATTCTTCTGCCATTTTCAAGGTAAATGAATCTTTTAATACAATAAGATGGAAAATGCCATCCTCAACCCACATGCTAAAATTATTATTCCTGAATTCTGTAATTCTAGCTGAACCTAAATTTTTCATACAATAGTTTAGTTATAAAAAGATTTTACAAAAAAGACCATTCATAATATGATAAAAAGCAACAAGTTTAAAGACAATATAGACCAAATTAATGAAATTTCCAATATTGCCAGAGACAGGAAGGTAGCACATTTGTACGCTGAGGATGAGCGATTGGAGGGAAAATATTTTACCATCCAGGGAAAGAAAATGTTAAATTTTGGTTCCTGTAGTTATTTGGGCCTTGAAACGGATCTCCGTTTAAAAGCGGCAGCTATACAGGCTATTGAAAATTACGGCACCCAGTTTTCGTCATCCCGAACTTATGTTTCCTTTACACTTTATAAGGAACTAGAGAAGCTTTTAAGTAATATTTTCGAACATCCTGTAATCTTATCATCTACCACGTCTTTAGGTCATCAAGCTGTTATTCCCATTATCATAGCCGACGGTGATGCAGTTATCCTGGACCATCAAGCACATATATCCATGCAGGACACCGTACCCAAGCTACAGGTAAGGGGGGTTGTGGTATCTTTACTCCGACATGGAAGACTGGATGAGCTGGAAGAAAAACTTGCAGGACTAAGTGTCCGGCACGAGCGGGTATGGTATTTTCTTGATGGAGTGTATTCCATGTATGGGGATGTATCCCCCATAAATGAGTTGAACGTGTTGCTTAATAAATACCCCAACCTCAATCTGTACATCGATGATGCGCATGGGATGAGTTGGGCCGGTAGAAATGGAGCCGGCTACGTAATGGGCCAGGTACCCCTCCATAACAGGATGGTTCTTTCTACATCCCTGGCCAAAGGATTCGGTTCGGCCGGGGGGTATTCGTCATCCCGGACCGGGAACTTTATTGGCGTGTAAAAAATTGGGGAGGACCGCTTACCTATTCGGGTCCCCAACAGCCCGCCGTGGTAGGGGCTTCGGTTGCTTCTGCCAAAATTCATCTTTCCGATGAAATCTATACAAAACAAACATCTCTTTCAAATCTTATAAGAAATTGCAACGAAATCATCCAACATTTCGGTTTGCCCCTTATTTCAACTTCACATAGCCCAATATTTTTTATCGGTCTGGGTTTGCCGAAAGTTGGATACTCGATGGTCAGAAGGCTTTTGGATGATTGTTTGTATACGAACCTAGGGATATTTCCAGCAGTACCAAAGAACTGCACCGGCATCCGTTTTACACTCACCTTACATCACGAAATTGGGGATATAGAGCAATTGGCAGATCGGATCGCTTACCATCTTCCAAAAGCACTCAAAGAGGAGGGCCGGACGATAGAAGATGTCTCCAGAGCCTTCCGCAATACTGCTGATTTCAGTAAACCATTGGAAAAATATTCGCCGGGAAATAATAGAAAAAGTCAGCCTATTGAACCCCACCACAAGTTTAACATCACTTTTAAAACTACCATCGAAGAAATACCCAAGCCATTATGGGACAAATTGCTTGGAGATAAGGGTGCGTTTGACAGTTATAACCTGGCTCTTTTGGAAAAAAGTTTTCAAGGTAATGAAAGGCCTGAAGATAACTGGAAGTTTAGCTACTACGTGGTAACTGATTCCAAACAGAACCCGGTTCTCGCTACTTTTTTTGTAAAGGCATTAACAAAAATGGATATGCTTTCTAAACCGATTATTTCGAAAAAACTGGAAGATCTCCGCACCAAAGATTTCTACTATTTGACTTCACAGTCTCTAATGATGGGAACACCCCTTACAGAAGGGCAACACCTATACCTAGATAGGACCCATCCAGGCTGGAAAGAGTCGTTTATGCTTTTACTGGATTTTATTTGGGCAAAACAGGACTATGAGCAAACTGACCTTCTACTACTTCGAGATTTCAATGAGGGTGATGATGAGTTACAAAGCTTCCTTCTTGATCTTGGTTTTATGAAAACACATACCCCAGCTTCCCATGTTATTGAAAACTTAGAGGTATCCTCTATGGAAGAATACGTAAAGCAGCTTAGTTCTAAAAAACGGTATCATATACGAAAGGATGTATTGGATAGAGCACACACATTTGAGATCGAGAATGTTCTTGATTTATCTAATTTAGATTATTTATATGAATTGTATGAAAACGTAGTAAACCACAGCCACGAAATCAATACCTTTAAGTTTCCAAAGAAATTAATTGGAAACATGATTAAATCCAAAAAGTGGGATGTATTCGCTTTAAAATTGAAATCCACTCATGATCCCCGTCCTGAAAGACTTCCCATAGCTGTAGAGTTTTCCTATAAAAACGGTAATGTCTACTATCCTATCTTGATCGGTCTCAATTACAATTTTTTAGAGAATTCAAAGGTTTACAAACAACTTCTTTACCGGATTATGGAAAGGGCCATTAAACTCGGTTGTAAGAAGATATGTTTCGGTCTTACCGCTTCGTTAGAAAAAAGAAAACTGGGGGCAGTCGCAAAATCACAAGTAGCTTATGTAAAAACGAAGGATACTTTTAATGTTTCTCTCCTCAATTTGATTACAAGCATTTGAACGGGTAGTTTTTTACAAAAACTTGATGAATTCTCTAAACAAAAAAGTCTCATAAAGGTGAGCTGAACTCTATAAGGATTTGTGCTACTTAAAACTGAACCTATTCTTTGACGCTCCCCATCCACTGCTCTCTGTTTTTGAACTTCCATTGAGGCACCATCCGCACTGAGGATGCATGGTTAATTACAGCAATGTAGCCTCCATTAATAGCCTTTTTGCTCCGCCTTTAGTCAGTTCCTTGCAAAACATCCAAAAGAAGAAACCTTTGAAATTGCATTTTCCAGCCTGGAATCCAACCGGATTGAAATAGGAAGAATAATGGCCGATCCGGCTTACTCCCAGAAAAGGTATTCAATGTGGTTGAACAATTAATCATGTCATTTTATTTCAGGGCAAAGAGATGCGCAAAGTCTGGGAGAACATCCCTCAGGATATCCAGGAGATGGGTGCGGCGGACATTCCCTGTTAAAGTCTGTTTTAACCGGATAAAGTCCTAAATTCCGATAACCCGAAGGATAATGAGAAAAGATAGTGAAAATGGATGTGCAGACGGATATGTCAATGGTGTAGGCTAGACTACAGGGGCACCCTGACAAATAACTTGGAGAACTCCAATTATGGCAAACCGTATAATATAATAACCCCAGAGAGGAAATCGATTTATATTTGATGAAATGAACAACGACTTCGATTGTAAAAAATTCTGTTCCTTTTTATAGGAGAAAACCGCATGATGATTGTGAAGGCCATTTATTCCAACTTTTCAGCTTTCTGACCAATGAATATTTCAAAAGCCTTTGGTGGATACTGTCGAGGCGGTAAATTTGAGTATCTGGCCAACAAAATTGGTTCATTGTCAATCTAGGCATACTTGTATTTGGAAATATTCATACCTATTTATACCAGCACTTGAAAACCAGAAAAGCCCTGGAAGGATTCTTATCAAGGTTTTGATTTCTTAGACTTTCCCCTTTCAGATCGTTTACCTTTTTGCTGATATAAGCCGTATGGGTTTTACCGTATTGGTCCGGGCTCTTTCATGGAGGCGACTTCATCTCCAAAGAAACATTGGAGGAAATTCTAAAAGGCCATATGGTCGACTGCGATTGCAAGGACGGCATTTATGAATATTATTGCTACAGTAAAACAATAGGTTCGATTCCCGCCTGCTCGGTGCAAATTGATTAGTTTTATTTATTGAACCCCCTTAATTTTACCTGAGTCAGTTTTCTTTTGGTGTCCAAAGGGAAATCCCCTTTCATCATCCAGTCATAGTAACCTGGTTCCTCTTTTAACACCGTTTCAATGGATTTTCCTTTTAGTTTGCCAAAATTAAAGCATTCCTCTCCTTTATCATTGAAAACAAATCTACCTGCCAAGTCCACCATTTTTTCGTTGATGAGGTTATGGATTTTTTTCATGTCGTTTTCAATGACACCCATAATATTGCCCTGAAGGTCTTCTAATTCTTCCCCTTCATATCTTTCGAGTTGTGATTTGAATACTTCGAAAGTAGCTATGGTGTCGGCTTCGGCACTGTGTGCATTTTCAAGGTTTTTTCCACAATAAAATTTATAGGCAGCGGTTAGGTTTCTTTTTTCCATTAAAAAGAAAATCTTCTGGGAATCCAACAGGTTCCTTTTGTCGAGATCAAAATCAATACCGGCTCTTAAGAACTCTTCCACCAGCAATGGTATATCATACTTTAACACATTGAATCCAGCTAAATCTGCCCCTTCAAAAAAACGGTGGAGTTCCCTTGCCACCTCTTTAAAAGTAGGGGCATTTTTGACATCCTGGTCATAGATGCCGTGAATAAGGGAGGATTCCAACGGAATAGGGATGGTGGGATTAATTTTAATCGTTTTGATTTCCTCATTTCCCTCCGGAAAAACTTTTAAAATGGAGATTTCTACGATCCTGTCAGTGGAAATATTGATGCCGGTGGCTTCCAAATCAAAAAATGCCAAAGGCGATTTTAAATTTAATTTCATTTTAGTTGATATTTTCGGTTTTAAAGTCCTGTAATGGAAAAGGCCTGCAATTAGGCAAATGTTTATTAACCCTTAATAAACAGATGAATGGTCAAAAAGCTAAGGATTTTTTCCTTTTCACGAATAGCAAAGATAAAGGTTTTACCGATAAAAAATAAATGGATTCACCGCAATCTGGAATAATATTTTTTGTAATGAGTTGTTATAGTATTGGTTAAGATTTTGTGGATAATAAAGTGCATAAATTGTTCAAAACCTTAGTCAATAAAAAGGTACTTTTGTTCATATGGCGGAAAGTAATATAAACAAGAAAGAAAGAATTGGTAATCCAAGGAGAAGGGTGATGGATCAGGTTTCCTCTTTGGGCAAATTGCCTCCCCAGGCCATTGATTTGGAAGAAGCTGTGCTGGGTGCCCTGATGCTGGAAAAGGATGCCCTGACTGCTGTAGTGGATTTTCTTTCTTCAGAATGCTTTTATAAAGACGCCCACCGCTTGGTTTACGAGGCAATCCTTGACTTATTTAATGCAGGGGAGCCTATTGATCTTCTGACTGTAACCAATCAATTGAGGAAAAATGGTAAGCTTGAGTTGGCAGGCGGTGCCTATTTTATCACTGAACTTACCTCCAAGGTTTCTTCTGCCTCCAATATTGAATACCATTCCCGAATCATTACCGAACAGGCCATGAAAAGGGATATGATCAGAATTGCCTCAGAAATTCAAAAAGAAGCGTTTGAGGACACTACGGATGTTTTTGAATTATTGGATAAAATGGAGCAATCCCTTTTTCAAATTTCAGAAAACAACATCAAGAAGAACTATATGGATATGCGCTCGATTATGCGCGAGGCCATTGTGGAATTGGAGGGGAAAAAAGGGCAGAAAGATGGGTTGACAGGTGTTCCCAGTGGTTTTACAGCATTGGACAGGGTGACATCGGGTTGGCAAAAGTCAGATTTGGTCGTCATAGCTGCAAGGCCAGCTATGGGTAAAACAGCATTTGTACTTTCCGTTTTAAGAAATGCGGCAGTAGACCATGCTCGTCCCGTGGCCATTTTTTCGCTTGAAATGTCTTCCATTCAGCTGGTAAACAGATTGATAAGTTCAGAAGCAGAGTTGGATTCTGAGAAGATTAAGAAAGGAAATCTTGCAGATTATGAATGGCAACAACTCATTCACAAAACGAGCAGACTTACCTCCGCTCCTTTATTTGTAGACGATACCCCTGCGCTTTCCATATTGGAGCTAAGGGCAAAGTGCAGGCGTTTAAAAGCCCAAAATGATGTGCAATTGATAGTGGTGGATTATTTGCAACTGATGTCCGGAGACAGTAAAGGGGGAAACGGAGGCAACAGGGAACAAGAAATATCCAGCATTTCAAGGGCTTTAAAAAAAATAGCCAAAGAATTGAATGTTCCAGTGATTGCCTTATCCCAGCTTTCCAGGGCAGTGGAGACTAGAGGAGGAGACAAAAGGCCACAGCTTTCCGATTTGAGGGAATCAGGAGCCATTGAGCAGGATGCAGACATTGTCATGTTTTTGTACAGGCCGGAATATTATGGTATTACGGAAGATGAAGATGGCAATAGTACAGCTGGTGTAGGGGAAGTGATCATTGCCAAACATCGGAACGGATCATTGGAAAATGTTAAATTGCGTTTCATTGGCAAATACACCAAGTTCACTGATTTGGATATGAATGTCCCTTACCGGCCTCAGGATGCCATTTATGGAAGTAGGTTTCCCAGTGAGGCAGGTGGAAAGGATTTTGATGGGGGAGAGGTGATCCGGATGGGAAGTAAAGCCAACGGGGATAACCAGGATGAAGACCCTTTTTCAGGTGAAAAAGGGAACAATGATCCTGCCCCTTTTTGAAACGTTTATCGATTACCTAAAATCCGCAAACCTTTCAGGTTTAGTTGATGGTCTACAGTTGTTAAAAATAAACAGGTGAAACCTGGAAGGTTTTTATCCCAAATAATCAACTGATAACAGGAATTTACGGCGGATTTTTGCTATTAAGGAAATATCACCAATTTGTGCAGTATTATGAAAGGAATTGTATTAAACCTAAAACATCCGGATGGAATACAATTAACGGAGATAAAAGAGCCTGTCCCAGGACCAAGAGAAGTCAAAATAAAGATAAGGGCTGCAGCTTTAAATCATAGGGACCAATGGTGCAGGGAAGGGAAGTATCCAAAAGCCATGCCCGGCCATTGATTGATTCGGTATTTCCTTTGGAAGATGCCGTTGAGGCCTTTGAAAAGATGAAAGTGGGAGGGCAATTAGGCAAGTTTGAAAATATAAAGGGGGTGACAGGGGGCTGGCATGGCCATTCCGAATATCCTTTTTTTGTTTTTTTGTCGGTTGCCCCAAATGATCAAGTCCAGCGCTACGGTTCACGCTCAAATTGAAAGTTTAAATAGGCATTTTCCAGTTCTTTTTTGGCATGTTGGTTTCCCTGCTGTTGAGCCAAAGCAATACCCTGCTGGAATACCTGATCTGCTTTAATGTTATCCTGGGTATCCGAAAGAAACAAAGCAGCATGATAATAAGTGGGGAGATAATTTTTATGTTCCCGTAATAATTTGTTAAAATAAAAAGAAGCCTTTTCTTTGTCATGATTTTGGTATTCCAAGGCCAAAACATACAAGTTAAATGGGTTTTGGGGTTCTTTTTCAGCATAAGATAGGAGTTCTTTGATTCTGTCTGATTGCTTCATTGGTCTTCCTGAAATGATCGTTTCTTGAAAATATTTAACAAATTTAACTAAAATTGGAAATTAATAGTGTTAGAATGTAGTTACTTGTGGTGTCGGACAGGTCAAATGGCTTATCCGGATCATTTAATGCATTGTATTAACATCTTGTGACCTTATAAAATCAAATTATTTTTACATGAAAATACTTGTATGTATTACCCATGTGCCTGACACTACCTCCAGAATTCAGTTTACCGATGGGAATACCCGTTTTGATAATTCTGGTGTTCAATTCATAATAGGGCCTTATGATGACTATGCCTTAGCAAGAGCGGTTGAATTGAAGGAAGAAACAGGAGGAAGCATCACGGTATTGAACGTAGGTGAGGCGGAAACAGAACCTACTTTAAGGAAGGCTTTGGCCATTGGAGCAGATGAGGCCATTCGTGTAAATGCACATCCTCTGGATGCCTTTTTTGTGGCCAGTCAGATCGCCCAAATTGCCCGGGATGCATCCTACGACCTTATTTTGATGGGAAGAGAATCAATCGATTATAATGGAGGGATGGTCCATGGTATGGTGGGTGAATTACTGGATATACCCTCCATCTCTCCGGTAATGAAGTTGGAAATAGAGGGGAATTTAGGTAAAATGTCCAGGGAAATTGAAGGTGGAAAAGAACAAATCGAGGTGGAACTTCCATTTATTGCGGGCTGTCAGGAACCCATAGCAGAATGGAAAATTCCTAATATGAGGGGAATAATGTCTGCAAGGTCCAAGCCCTTGAAGGTGGTAGACCCGGTTTCTGAAAAGGGAATGACGAAAGTGAAAATTTATGCATTGCCTCCTGCCAAGGGAGATGTAAAACTTATCGATAAAGATCATGTGGAGGAATTGGTGCAACTTTTGAAAAATGAAGCCAAAATTCTGTAACCCCCAGATTAAAAAATTAAAGAATCATGTCAATACTGGTATATATAGAACAAGATCAAGGCAATGTCAAAAACTCCTCTCTGGAAGCGGTTTCTTATGCTTCGGCGCTTTCAGCGATCATGCAGGGAGAAGAGGTAATCGCAGTTGGCCTGGGTAACATAAAAGAGAATGAATGGAAAAAGGTGGGTCAGGCCGGAGCCACTAAGCTTTACCATGTTTCTGATGCAAGGTTGGATGCCGGAATTATTCAGGCCCATGCTGCAACCCTGGCCAAGGTTTTCGATAAAGTAGAAGCCAATACGCTCATTTTGTCAAAATCATCTTTAGGGGATGCCGTGGCTGCCAGGTTGTCCATCAAGTTGCAAGCGGGACTGGTCTCCAATGTGGTATCCTTGCCTGAAGTAAATGATGGTTTTAAGGTGAAAAGAAGTATTTTTACGGGTAAGGCTTTTGCGGAAACCCAAATTGAAACGGAGAGAAAAATTCTCGCTATAAAAAAGAACACGATTGAAATTAAAACCGATGGTCCCGAGGCAGCAGTGGAAACACTGACCATTGATATTGAGGAAAATAACTTTGCAGCAAAAATTAAGGGAACTGAAAAAGCAGAAGGGGACGTTTTATTACCTGAGGCGGATATTATAGTATCGGGTGGCAGAGGCTTAAAAGGGCCCGAAAATTGGGGCATGATTGAAGACTTGGCCCAATCGCTTCATGCAGCCTGCGGTTGTTCCAAACCTGTTTCGGATATGGGTTGGAGACCTCATCATGAACACGTGGGGCAGACCGGAATCAAAGTGTCCCCGACCCTTTATATTGCCATTGGAATTTCAGGAGCTATCCAACACCTTGCAGGAGTGAATTCATCCAAGTATATTGTGGTGATCAATAAGGATCCTGAGGCCCCGTTTTTTAAATCGGCGGATTACGGAATAGTTGGGGATGCCTTTGAGGTGGTCCCCAAACTAACAGAAGCAATCAAAGCAATAAAATAATTAACCGTGGACAATAGTGTTGAGTTAGAAATTTTAGGTTTATCTTCCAATCATTCACAATCAGGATCTTTTACACTGGTATTGGGAGAATTGGAAGGTAAGAGGAGATTACCCATAGTAATAGGAATGTTTGAGGCGCAGGCCATAGCCATTGAGATTGAGAAAATCATTCCCAACAGGCCCATGACACATGATCTGTTCAAGTCATTTGCCACCAACTTCGAATTTACCATTGACCATATTCTTATTTCAGATATGAGAGAAGGCGTATTTTACGCCAAAATAATGTGTAAAAGTTCTTTTAAGAAAGTGGAGATTGATGCCAGGCCCTCAGATGCCATTGCCATTGCTGTTAGGTTTGAAGCCCCCATATTTTGTGCGAATGGTGTAATGAATGAGGCCTCCATTGAGTTTACGGAAGAAGATGAGAAGCGGGAACAGGAGGCATCAAGTAGGTCAGAAGCCACCGCTACAAGTGGGATGGAAAAGAAGAAATCATCTGAGGCATTAAAAGACTTTAGTTTGGACAAACTTAACCAAATGTTGGAAAAGGCCATCAACAGTGAAGACTATGAAAGAGCTGCCAGACTAAGAGATGAAATCAACAGAAGGAATTGATATCCATAAAACATTTCATTTATTTGGCGTTAATTTTTACTTTTTGGGATGAGGATTTTATGACCCCAACCATTCCATTTCAATGGGCTTGCAGGTAATTCATGGTGTAACCTTTAGAAATGTCGATGGAATATATTAGGGGTGTAATTGGAATCATGGTTTTGGTCCTTGTTGCCAGTCTTTTTTCTGTTCATAGAAAAAATATTGATTGGAGACTGGTCGGTATTGGAATTGCTTTGCAGGCTGTTTTTGGATTTTTGATTACAAAAGTTGAATTTGTTGCCCTTTTATTCAGCAAGATCAGTGCTGCATTTGTAAGATTCCTGAGTTTTTCTGAAGCAGGTGCGGAATTTTTGTTTGGTGATCTGGCCACGAACACATTTGGATTCATTTTTGCCTTTCAGGTTTTACCGACCATCATCTTTTTCTCCACCGTTTCCGCAGGTCTTTATTACCTGGGCATACTTCAGAAAGTGGTTTTTGGCATTGCCTGGATCATGGCCAGGACCATGCGCCTTTCAGGGGCAGAGAGCCTTTCAGCAGCCGGAAACATTTTTTTGGGGCAAACAGAAGCTCCACTTTTGGTAAGGCCATTTATTCCAACCATGTCCAGGTCCGAATTAATGTGCCTGATGACAGGCGGGATGGCCACGATTGCCGGCGGGGTGTTGGCAGGGTATGTGGCATTTTTGGGTGGGGATGATCCACTTGAAAAAGCCAAATTTGCTTCCTATTTATTGGGGGCCAGTATTATGAACGCCCCGGCCGCCATCGTCATGTCAAAGATTATCATCCCGGAAACTAAAACAGATGTTCTAAAAGGAAAATTGGAGCTCAATGAGCCCATCACTGATGTAAATCTAATCGATGCCATGTCAAGAGGTGCCGCTGAGGGATTAAAGCTGGCCTTGAATGTAGGGGCGATGTTATTGGCATTTATTGCCGTTATTGCCGCATTGAATTATTTCCTGACCGACTTGATAGGTTTCTACTCTGGGTTAAACACAATAATTATCAGTTCTACAGATGGGGCCTTTTCCGGTCTTTCCTTAGAATACCTTTTAGGGCAGGTTTTCAGAATTTTCGCATGGATAATAGGTGTTGAATGGAAAGATACCTTAGCCGTAGGCTCTTTGTTGGGTCAAAAAACGGTGATCAATGAATTTGTTGCCTACCTCGGGCTGGCCGATATGAAAGCTGCAGGATCGCTTTCCAACAAATCCATTGTCATCGCTACCTATGCCTTATGTGGTTTTTCCAATTTCAGTTCCATAGCCATACAGGTCGGCGGTATAGGAAGTATCGCTCCAGAGCAACAGGCCAATCTTTCAAAATTGGGGATGAGTGCCCTTTTGGCGGCCACCTTAGCCTGCCTGATGACTGCAACCATTGCCGGGGCCTTATTTTGACCCAAAAGCGATTTTATTGATCCCCGTCGATAATAATTTTTGTGATTGTATCTCCCTGACTGATTTTGTCCAGCAATTCCAACCCTTCCGTTACCTTGCCAAAGCAGGTATGGTTTCTGTCAAGGTGTTGAGTATTGGCTCTATTATGGCAAATAAAGAATTGTGAACCACCCGTATTCCTACCGGCATGCGCCATAGAAAGCACACCCCTGTCATGATATTGAAGTTCCCCGTCCAACTCACATTCTATGGTATACCCTGGTCCTCCTGTGCCGTTTCCTTTGGGGCATCCTCCCTGAACCATGAAGTTGGGTATTACCCTGTGAAAGGTTAGGCCATCATAAAAACCTTTTTCGGCAAGTTGAACAAAATTGGCGACCGCTTTCGGTGCATCTTCATCATAAAAATTAATTTTCATGATGCCTTTTTCGGTATGGATTTCTCCTGTAGTCATAAGGGTATCGATAGATTTTTTTTTGCAAAAATAAAGAATTAATCGTAGTATCAGGCATTAATTTAAACCTTTAACCTGGTGATGACTTTAATTCATTTAATGGAATGATAATTTTCGGTGCAATGGCGATGAAGATCATCAGTTTTTACCCTAACCCCCCCCGGATTTGAAAGATAAAGATCAGTTTTTAGGTAAACACAATGCTCCTGAAGAAATATTGGAATTTGAGGGACCACAGCTTTTTGGGCATCCAAAAGGATTAATGACCTTGTTTTTCACGGAAATGTGGGAACGCTTCAGCTATTATGGAATGCGGGCCTTATTGATTCTTTTCATGACAGCTCCCATTGCAACCGGTGGATTGGGTTTTGACGACCAGACCTCCGGTGCCATTTATGGACTTTATTCCATGGGGGTATACTTATTGGCCCTTCCAGGCGGATGGCTTGCAGATAGGGTATTAGGATTAAAAAAATCTGTATGGTATGGTGGAATTGTGATTACACTTGGACATTTTACGATGGCTTTACCGGGTTTGGAGACTCTTTGGTCTGACAGCAATTTATCGGCCTCCTCCTTGTCCAATTTGGATATTCAGTCATTTTTTTTGGGTTTGGTGCTTATTGTGCTCGGTACCGGCATGCTTAAGCCCAACATCAGCTCGATTGTGGGACAATTGTATCCAGAAGGCAGTTCCAAGAGGGATGCCGGTTTTTCCATCTTTTATATGGGAATAAATCTGGGGGCATTCTTAGCCCCGATTGCATGCAGTACCCTGGCTGTATTCAACTGGCATTTGGGGTTTGGTTTAGCTGGCTTAGGGATGTTGATGGGTTTGGTCCAGTATAAACTGACAGGACACTACCTGGATGGTGTCGGGGAGGAAGTAAGGCCGGCCAATGAGGCCGAAAAGAGGAAACAACAGCAATTAATCAAATGGGTTGTGGCCACTTTTGTGGTAATTTTTTTATTGGTTTTCCTGTTTTTGACCGGGCTTATTGAGTTGAACCCCGTGGGAGTTGCCGAGGTTTCCAATACGGTGATTGCCGTGGTGGCCTTGCTGTTTTTTCTTTACGTGTTGTTGTTGGGAGGACTTCAGCGGGAAGAGAAAAAGAAGGTATTGGTCATTTTAATTCTGTTTGTTTTTTCTTCCATATTTTGGTCGGGGTTTGAACAAGCAGGATCCTCTTTGAATTTGTTTGCCGAAAGATTTACCAACAGGTCATTTTTTGGATGGGAAATTCCGGCGGGTTATTTTCAATCCATCAACAGCATCTTTATCATTATTTTTGCCCCATTTTTTGGTGCCATGTGGGTGGCCCTAAGTAAAAGGAACCTGGAGCCCAGTTCCCCATTAAAATTTGCCTTTGGTTTGTTATTATTGGGAATAGGATTTTTGGTCATGTATTTTGCGGCTAAAATTGCAGCTTCTGGCCAGCTTGCAGCACCTACCTGGCTTGTTTTGACCTATTTGTTTCATACTTTCGGAGAATTAAGCCTTAGCCCGGTGGGTTTAAGTCTGACCACCAAACTGGCACCCAAAAAATTTGCTGGGCAAATGATGGGCATGTGGTTTTTATCCATTGCCATGGGTAATCTGGTAGCCGGAAGGATTGCAGGAGGGACAGGTGGGGGTACGGAAGAGGCATTGCTTCAAATGCCCGACCAATATATGTTAATTGTTTATACGGTTTCCGGAGCGGGTATAGTCCTTTTATTCCTGGCAAAACCCATCAGATCCCTTATGGGAAAAGTTCATTAAAAAACGGCAAAAAAGCCAGGCAGGACATTGGTCCGGCAGGGTTTATTTATCTTTGCTTTCTTTTTTGAAAACAGTACTTCGGAAATCAACGGCTGAAATACCAGCACCCAATCCCACTAAAATTGCGACAATTAACCAAAATATCTGAGCCCCTGAGGCTATTGGCGAACTGAAAATTTCTAATAACATGAACAAATAATTTTTGGTATAAAACTGTACGCAAGTTAGCATTCCTTTGATTCAATGCAAAGGAGAAAATGATTTATTGATGATTCAGGCCTGGATTGAAACTTCTTTACATTGGATTACTTTCCAGAGCAGATCCCGGGAATTTTAATCTAATTCATCATCATCCTCTTGCTCAAAATCTTCCTCGTCGTCAAAATCATCAAAATTTTCAAGGTCTATATCCTTGAAAATATCCTCTTCCAATCCATTCTCCTCATCCTCATCAAAAACTTCATCATTAAACTCATCAGCGAATTCATCATCAAACTCATCTTCGAAATCATCATCAAGATCTTCATTCGTAAGCGCTAAATGTTGAGTGGGTAAATCAATTTCTCCACTAAATAAAGAATTTTTTATTTTAACTCAATACTTCGGATTTATTTGTTTTTATGGATTGGGGAATTTTGACAGGAGCTTGTTGGTCGACCCATTTTTTTTCCAATTGCTTTAACCAGACTTCAAGATAAAGGATCAGATCTTCTTTCCGGTTTTTTCTTATTTCTCTGCGTTTGTTTACAGGAAGTTCGGCCAGAATTTTGGGGTCTGATAATTTCTCCAAATGCACCAAATCATCCAAATTCAATCCGGATTCCAATAGCCTGGATATCATTAAATCCATGGGAAGGCCGCTTGATGGACAATAATCATTAAGCTGTTCACTCCAGTTGCCAAAACGTTGCATTGCGTACCGATGAATTTCACCCTTGCTTACATGGGTGATTTCTTGAGCAAGATTACCACAATTACAGGCACCCATATGGCCCCATTGATATGGAGCGCCTTTTTTTAATTTGGATATGGTCTTGCCTATTGCATGGATCAAAAAAGGATTTGATTTTGCCATTTTATGAATTTTTTATTAGGTAACATAAAATACTAAAAGTGGTTTGCAAAACCTAGATAAGTTCGTTCTAATTTAATTGATCCTTTTTCCCAAAAATTAAGCTGATATATTGTTTTATTAGGGGCTTGGATAAGTATTTTTTGACCTGGTTGTATTGACTGGCTTTTGAAATGTCCCGCTCATCGACAGAACTGCTTAAAATATATATCTCGGAATCAGTAATTTCAGGCTTATATTTTTCCAAAAAATCCCATCCTGTCATTTCAGGCATATTCAGATCCAAAAACAAATAGTGGGGACTGATTTTATAAATGTTCTTTAAGGCATCAATGGCATTATCAAATGAAAATATCTTGCAGGGGACCTTAATGTTTCTATTGATCAGCTTTTCGGTTACGAAAATACTTATTGGATCATCGTCAATAAGGACTATTTTTATCATTGAAGTACAAAATTCATATTCTGAAAGGCAATAAATATTATACAAAAGTAAATAAAAATATTTTAGAAATCATATTATGAACCTATTTTTTTTATTTCATATTTAATTTCCACAAAATGCAGTATGGCATCCGGGGGGATTTTTGGACCCTTTCCAAATATTTTGGCGTTTGGATCGGTTTTTTATTTTGGCTTGGGAATACTACTTTTAGGAGCCAATCAGCCAAAGATATAATTTCCTTTTCATTATGATAAAACCGGATTTTGATGATATTTTCATGGAGCTTGCCGTCAACCTTGCCCAACGGTCTCATTGCATCAAAAAACATGTTGGTGCGGTCTTGACCAAAGATACCCGAATTATATCCATTGGATATAACGGCCCCCCTTCGGGAACGCACAACTGTGATGAAGAATTTCCAGAAACAGGCTGTAGTAGAGATAGCAAAGGAAGTTGTTCCCTGGCTTTGCATGCAGAACAAAATGCGATTTTATATGCAGTTAAAAATAAGGCATCAGTAGAGGGGAGTACCCTATTTGTCACTTTGGCCCCTTGCCTGCCCTGTGCCAGGATCATTTACTCTATGGGTATCATTAAAGTCTTATTTCTTTTCTCCTATGCCGCTTATAAGGGTATTGGTGATGATGAAGGGGTGCAGTTTCTGAAAAAATTTGGCGTGGAGGTGGAACAGTACAAAAAGAATATTTCAATCGAAGATCCTTTGATTTAACGGCAGTTCAATAAAGGAGTAGAATTTAGATGACATTGACCTCCCTTTCCAGAAAAACCCCAAATTTTTTTTGAATATCTTTTTGAATTTTAGCGCTGAGCTTTAAGATATCATTTCCATCGCTACCACCATAATTTACCAACACCAAGGGTTGGTTTTTATGTACACCTATAGCACCCAGCCTTTTTCCTTTCCAACCTGATTTTTCTATCAGCCAGGCGGCTGGGATTTTTATCCCATTATCAACAGGATAACCCGGAATTTCAGGATGGTTTTTTTTAAGCACAGCAAATGAAGGTATGGAGAGGGTGGGGTTTTTAAAAAAGCTTCCGGCATTTCCTATGTTTTTAGGATCAGGAAGCTTTTGCTGCCGAATGTGAATAACCGCATCACTTACGGCCTTGATACTATCAGGTGTTAGCCCTAATTTGATAAGGGTGCCTTTGATATCTCCGTAGCTGATATTGACATTAGGTGTTTTTTCAAGCTTAAACGTCACGGTGGTGATGACATATTGGTTTTTATGGCTTTTTTTAAATACACTGTCCCGGTAGCCGAATCCACAGTCCTCGTTGGAAAACCGCACAATGGTTCCGCTGGAAAGATGTATGGCTTCCAATTGATGAAAAACATCTTTGATCTCTGCACCATAGGCCCCGATATTCTGCATGGGAGCGGCACCTACGGTACCCGGTATCAAAGAAAGGTTTTCAATTCCAGCCCAATTTTTAGAAATGGCATGCCTCACCAATTTATGCCAAATCACCCCAGCCCCTACTTTAACGTAAACGGATTGCTCGTCTTCATGGATAGGCACAATCCCTTGGATATCAATTTTTACGACTAAATATTCCAGATTAGTAGTTAAAAGGATGTTACTTCCGCCTCCCAAAATAAAAAGTGGTACATGGAGCTTTTTGCTCAATTCTATTGCATGGATTACATCAGCAGCCGTTTGGACCCGAATAAAATACCTGGCCTTTTTATCTATTCCAAATGTGTTATATTCCTTTAAGGAAATATTTTCTTGTATCTTCATTGTTGGAATTAATATGCGAAGTAAAAGATATTTTGGACAAATTGAAAGCATACCTGGGAAATCGGAATAAAAGCGGCCACTGGGCAGGTGAAAAGATAATGGTTTTATGAAAGAAATGGTGATTAACGGCGTGAGGATCCGACCGGGACAATCCCTGAATATGGAAATAGCCATTGCGCGTTTGCCGACACATACCCTGATCGATTTACCGGTTTTCATAAGAAGTTCCAGCAAACCAGGACCAACGGTCCTGATCAGTGGAGGTGTGCATGGTGATGAAATCAATGGTATTGTGTCCGTAAAGAGAATGTTGGAAGAGGACATGTTCCCACCCATAAAAGGAACCTTGATTTATATTCCTTTGGTAAATGTATATGGTTTTTTAAGTACTTCCCGTACTTTTCCGGATGGCCGTGATCTCAACAGAAGTTTTCCAGGAAACCGAAAGGGTTCCCTGGCTTCACAGATTGCCAATATCCTGACCCATGAAATTATTCCCCAGATTGATTATGGAATTGACTTTCACACCGGTGGAAGAATGTTGTCAAATTATCCCCAGATAAGAGTTGATTTCAAAGATAAAAAAGGACTTCAACTTGCTGAAAAATTCGGTACAAATTTTACTGTCAATTCACCGCTAATAGATAAATCGTTCAGAAAAGAAGCATATAAAAGTAATAAACACCTTCTTGTTTTTGAAGGGGGGGAATCCATGCGCCTGGACGAAAATGTCATCTCCGAGGGGATAAAGGGGACGGGCAGACTGCTGAAATTCCTTAAAATGATAGAAGGGGATTATCAAGAAGGAAAAACCATGAAGATCAAAGAAAGCTCCTGGGTGAGGGCTCGGGTTTCGGGTATTTTCAATTCTTCGGTATCATTAGGGGAAGAAGTAAAAAGGGGGCAGGTGCTTGCAAAGATATCTGATCCGTATGGGCAGGTAAAAGTTCCGGTAAAAAGCAATGTACAAGGATACATCATAGGAATCAATAATTCCCCGGTGGTCAATGCCGGGGATGCTCTGGTTCATATTGGAAAGGCCTAAAAAAGTAATCGGCTGATTCATCAAACCAATAATTCGAAATGGTCGAATGGTGGATAGGTGAATGGGTCGATAGGTCGATAGGTGGATAGGTGCACAATCCTTTATGCTCATTAACCCATAGACCTATAGACCCATAGACTTATAGACCTTCTTTCGTCGAATGGTGGATAGGTGGGATTGGTTTAGGAAGTTCGGGCGGTTAATTGAATTGTGGGTACGAGATGTTTAATCGGTTGTTTGTTTAAACGTTTAATCGTTTAGTTTTAATGCATCATGACATCATCACCACATCAAATCACCACATCAAATCACCACATCAAATCATCATACCACCACCACTTCAAACTATCAGCTACCCACCAAAATGGGTTATCAAAGACCTTATAGAGGTTTTTACTTCCTATTAAAACCGAACACATGTTAATTGGTTAGGGTATTTTTTCTATTTGTACCCCTTCTTCCAAAAGAATGACGGTTTTGGTGGTGCAGTGTGCTGACCTTTCGAATCTCAACCGATGATTGACGTTGTCGCCATCTGTCCGATAAACAGTCCATGATTCCAGGCCTTTCACAGGCCTGAAAACTCCTTGGTCCATACAGGCAGCTTCCAGGACTTTGGCTGTTTCTATTTCCATGGTCAGGGGATTTCCCGCCCAGTTTCTACCTTCCAATGATCCCGTAGAGGTAATGTTTCTTCCCGGCGAATCGTTTTGGATTATTTCGTGTAAAAATGAGATGTTTACCCGGCTACTGGAAAGATGTTGGTCAACAATCAGAAAATCTTCGGATTGTTCGGAATAGGTAAGTTCATGGATAGTGGAGTCAATAAGCGTAAAGATCCTATTTCCGTTCAGGGTAAGGTCTGCGGATTGATAACCATCAAATGTAAGGTGGATACTGTCCCTTTGAGTCAATTGGGAGGATGAAAGATGGATGGTTATCAATCCTTTTTTATTGGAGGGGTCCTCGCATGTCGGCGTTGAATAATTCAGTTGCACTTCCTGTTCCGCCTCTAGAATGGTGACAGCAGGGCAGCCTGGTAAGGTTTCTGTAAATACTTGGTTCTGAAACGAGATGAGATCATAAAAAGCCAAATGTAGCGGTTCATCAAGGGCTTTGGATACCAAATACATTTCCTCTCCCTCATAAGCTTGATTGATTGGCAACCTCCGGCTTTCTTCCAGGTTGCAGGAAGCGAATTGAATCAATAGAAAAAGCCAAGGAAGGGTAAGGGGAAAAGATTTCTTTATTTTAAAATCACACATGCTTTATGAAATTAGAACGTGAAATTAAATAAACTTACAGAAACTTCCACCAAAATTATCAGATGCATTTATTTATTAGTACTTTAATACCCTCTGACAAACTAACAAAAAACCATGATCCATAATCAAGGTATGCTCAAAGAAGGGGTCTTAAAAGACAAAGTAATTTTGGTGACTGGGGGAGGTACCGGGCTTGGAAAATCAATGAGCCATTACTTTCTCACGCTTGGGGCGAAACTGGTCATTTCAAGTAGAAAATTGGAAGTGCTCCAAAAATCGGCTGCGATTTTAAGGGAAAATACCAACGGCGAGGTGCTTCCATTATCCTGTGATTTAAGAAATGATGATCAGGTGGAAGAAATGTACAAACAAGCCCTGGACCATTATGGTAAAGTGGATGCCGTAGTCAATAATGCGGCTGCCAATTTCATCAGTCCTACTGAGCGCCTATCGGCCCGTGCTTTCCACACCATATTGGATATTGTGCTGAAAGGTACCGCCAATATGACTTTGGTGGCCGGCAAAAACTGGATCAAAAATAAAACAGTGGGAACCTTTCTCAATATCGTCACCACGTACGCTTATACCGGTTCTGCGTATGTTGTTCCCAGTGCTGCAGCCAAGGCGGGTGTTTTGGCCATGACCCGATCTTTGGCCGTGGAATGGGCTCCCTATGGTATCAGGTCGAATGCCATTGCACCGGGTCCATTTCCCACCGAAGGAGCCTGGGAAAGATTGTTGCCTGGAGAATTGGCGGAGAAATTTAACCCGGTTAAAAGGGTACCTATAGGAAGAGTGGGCGATCACCAGGAATTGGCCAACTTGGCGGCCTATTTATTGTCCGACTTTTCCAGCTTTGTCAATGGAGAAATCATCACCATCGATGGAGGGGAATGGCTACAGGGAGCCGGACAATTCAATGGGCTAAAGGCCATCAAAAAGGAATGGTGGGACCAAATGGAACAGGCCAGAAAAAAAACATAACCCTCTAACTTTTCCTTTCTACATCACCTAATGCTTATTTTCTTTAAAAACAGGAGGTTTTTTATAGGGCAGTGTCAAACTATAATCCCATAGAGGAATTACTTTTTGAATATTTCCTTCATCCAAAGCGGTCATTTCAATAAAATACCAATTTTCCCGGTTTTCGGTACCTACTGCGATTAAACTGGCTTCGGTGGTCAGGGTACCTCCAGGAACCTCACTGATGGTGGTAAAAGGAACGAGGGCGTGAACTTCATCTTTTACAGAAGTGATTTCGATGGGATCCTCAAATTCCAGGACCCTTAAATGGCTCCCCTTTCTTTTTTTGGTTTCCTGGATCTGTTTTAAAATGTTTTTCATCGCTTCCCTTCCCCCTGCTTTTTCGATTAAAATCGGGTAGGTAAAATCCAGAAGGATTTCATGATCACCATGAAGTTGTGCATAGGCATAGATTTGACCTGCGGTTTTGATTTCCTCTACGAACTGGGCTTTGGAATGCCATTGGAAAAGAGTGATGAATAGACCTGTAAAAAGTAATTTTTTTGTCATAATAGGTTGCTTTTTGACATCTAAAATAGGATGAAGAATCAGTAAATCATCGAAAAAAACAATAAAAAATCATTGCTCAATATCATCAGCATTAAACCAGTGAAGTTCACCATTTTCCATACCATAACTTATTTGGATGGGGTTACAGCAAACTTCACAATCCTCAATATATTCCTGTTCGGTGACACTTGGGTCAAGCAACATCGATATTTCTGAAAAACAGTAAGGGCATTGGAAAAAATGTTCTATTTCCATTTCTTCGTTATTAAGGATATCAAATTCCTATTAATAAATACTTCAAATTTGCCCAAAAGGTTGGATTTCTCTTGAATTTGATTACACTTTTTTCCACCAGTACAGTTTTTCCCCATGTTTTATTATATTGGTGTCTTGTCTTTCAAAATTTTAGTCCCATAGTTCATTTAATAATCATCCCATGGCCAACCTGATTAATATTTCAAGCAAAGAACCATTTATAAGTTTAAACTTTTTAAATGGGTTTTCCGGAAAAAATAGTTTACTACTGTTCATTTTCCTTGCAATGGGATGTGGGAGGGGGGTCAGTTCCTTGCAAGAAGATAGTAATTTAAGCCAAAATACAAATATAAAAGAGGTAATCCATGAAAAAATGAAGGTCATGGGGCATAGGAATTGGATTTTATTGGTAGATAGTGCTTTTCCCGAGCATAATGCCGATGGAATGGAAACCATTTTGGTAGAGGGAGGAATGTTGGAAAATTTAGAATGGCTATTGCCCATGATCCAGGATGCCCCTCACCTCAATCCTAATATATACAAGGACCTGGAGTTGGACTACCTTGATGATGATATGGTACCTGGGATTGAGGATTTTAAATTAAAATTAAATGAAATTTTGGGGGATAAACCAGCTGTTCCCCTTCTCCATGAGAAAATTTTTGAAATGTTGGACAAGGAAGCCTCCCTATTTTCGATTTTGATGATCAAAACTGATGAAGTAATGCCTTATACTTCACTTTTCATGCAACTTGATTGTGGCTATTGGAACCCGGAACAGGAAGCGGAATTGCGGCAAAAGATGAGTGAGTAATAGGCCGACATCTTTATAACCTA
>JBBDSB010000514.1:0-3996 GCA_040905205.1 Cyclobacteriaceae bacterium | reverse complement strand
TATTTTGCCATTCAGGATCATAAAATTTCAAGGTATGGGGGTAAGACACGAATTCCCCGGTGGCTTGATTGATATAGCCCGGTCTGATACTTACTTCTTTTCGTGGATCATTTTCCTCAAATTCCTGATCCAGATCCTCGGTAGGGGTGTTAACCCCACCTCCCCGAAAAGAGGCGTTTATACCGGAAAGGTTAAAGGCATGATGGTAGGGAGAATAGGCAAACTGATGATTGGAATTAAAAGCATTGGGCCCTGCCAAATACTGAGCCTCCAATACGGAAGCCTTACAATTTTTGGTACTTGGAGCAAACAGATGCAGAAAATCATCCGTATTGGTCATTCCATCATTATTGGCATCCAAAGAAAATAAACCGCTATTGATAATGGCTTCCAATTCTGTTTGCGCAGCACTGTTATTGCCCATTGTCAAATGAATTTTAGCCAAAATAGCGGAGGCACCAAATCGGTTAATTCTTCCCACATTTTCACCGGAATACTGTTCGGGAAGATTGTTTTTTGCAAAAGTAAGGTCTGTAATCAATTGCTCATAGACAACAGCCGGATCATCACGCAGAAAATCATAGGATTGGGAAGGTGAGATGGTGGATGTTACCAAAGGAATGGCACCAAAAGCCCTAACAAGATTAAAATAGGCGAAGGATCGGACCACCAATGCTTCAGAGATCCACCTGGATCTTAAACCCTGTTCAATTTCGATATCCGTATTTTCAATTTTTTCTAAAATGTTGTTGCAAATAAATATCGAATTATAACTTTCATCCCAGGCATTTAAAATACGCCCGTTACTGGAAAGTATTTCATGCCTTGAGATGGGATCGTCTACCGGATTTCCGCCTAATTGGAAAGCAATAAATGTATTATCCGAGAACAATTCACCATATAAATCAGCCACATTCTGTGCATTGGCAAGGTATCCCAAATGTCTGTAAACATCATCCACTCCCTGTTGCATTTCCTGGAGGTTGTTATAGAAATTGCCTTCCGACAATTGGGTAAGGGGATAAACATCCAGAAATTTATCTTCATCACAGGAAAGCATAGCCACCGATACCAACATCACGAAAATGGAAGCAATCAACCCCCCCCTGATATTTTGAACGGCATTCGAGTATATATTTTTTATAAATAATTTCATCGCTTTTCAATTTAAAATTTAACATTCAATCCAAAAGAATAGGTTTTCGCTGTGGGATAGGGCGAGTGTTGAACCCCCATCGTAGAAGGATCCGTGATGGATCCCGATGAATTTTCCGGGTCTATGGCTGTAGTGGATTGAATTGTCAATAAATTGGTGCCATTAAAAAATATTCTTAGACCACTTAATCCCAATCTGGTTGTATATTCCTCAGAAAGTGTGTATCCAAAAGTCAGGTCTTTTAACCGGGTGTAGGTACCGTCGGTTAACCAATAGGAAGATGCCAATTTTTCTAAGCCATGGAGATCAACGGAAAGTTTATAATGGTGACCGTCTCCGGGCTCTTCCGGAGAACGCCATCTGTTATTTACTTCCGCCAAATAATTTCTTCCTTCATGGTAAAACAAAGACCTTCTGTTATCCGCAAAATAAAAATCACCGCCGACACTGCCGTGGAACAAAAAACTTAAATCAAAATTTTTAAACTTGAAATTATTGGTGACGGCCCAATTGAAATCAGGCTGTGCATTTCCCAGTATGGTTCTGTCGTCCGCATTGATTACGCCATCTTCATTTACATCTTTATACTTTCCGTCTCCCGGATATACTGGAAATGGGTATTCTACAGGATCCGAGTCAATTTGGTCCTGGTTTAAAAAAACACCATCATAAGCATATCCAAAAAAGCTAAAGGGCGTCTGACCTACTTGGTTGATGATCCCCATGTTAGCTCTTTGTAAATACATGGGGGCATTATCAGGACCGAGGCTGGTGATCTTACTTCTTATCCTGGAAAAAGTGATTTGAGAGTTCCAATCCAATGGACCGACCAGATTCTGAGTAATCAAATTCAATTCCACTCCATTGGATTCCATGGATCCGATATTTTGAAAAACTGAAGTAAATCCTGTAATACTAGGTACTGGAACATCCAACAATAATCCATCTGAAACGGTGGTGAAAAAATCTGTTTCTAAAAATACCCTGTTTTCAAAGAAACCAAGGTCCAAACCCAAATTCAACTGTTTACTCCTTTCCCAGGCCAGGTCCGGATTTTGAATACTTGAGGGTGAATAAACGGTAAATAAATTATCCCCTATTGCTGCCCTTCCCTGACTCATGGCACTTACCCATTGATAATTACCGAAATTGTCATTACCAGTCAAACCATAACTGGCCCTGAAATTCAGATTACTGACCAGATTTTGCTCTTTCATAAAGTCTTCTTCACTTACCCTCCATCCAGCAGAAACGGAAGGAAAGATTCCGAATTTATTTTCGGGCCCGAACCGGGATGATCCGTCTCTTCTAAAGGTACCGGAAACCATATATTTGTCCATGTAGTTATAATTTACCCTACTAAGAATGGAAACCAAAGAGTATTCGCTGTCCGCATCGCTGGTATTGTAAATCACATTTCCCGCAGATAAGTAAGGAATGAGGTCATTTTCAAATTCTCTTCGCTCCCCCTGCATGAGGTAAATTTCCCTGTGATTGAATTCATAACCGGCCACGGCATCTAAATTATGTCCATTCCAGGATTTATTATAGACCAAAAGGTTCTCTGCAGCAAGATTAACGGTTCGGTTCATGGATGAGGAAGCCCTTGCTACTCTATCCGTGGCCAATCCGGTATTACCGGGTACATAAAGTTTCCGATCTGACCTGCGGTAAAAAGTATATATGGAACTTCTGAATTTTAAACCTGGTAAAATACCTACTTCTGTGTATAAATTGGCAGAAGCATTGATCCTGTGCCGTAAATCTTCATCACTGTTCCAATGAAGTGGATGGGCATTAAAAGCACGGATTAATATCCCATAATGATTTTCAAAGCCGTCTACTGAATTGGGGCCTCCCAAAAATCCTCCGTTTCCATAAACGGGATAAATGGAGGGATATTGAACAGCCGCCTGCGAGGTATTTGGATGGGGGACTTGCTCATTTTCATAATTTACATTAAACATCCCCCCAACGGTTAGCCAACTGTTGATTTTGGAATTGGCCTTCATATTCATTGAATATTTCTGATAATCTGATTTCAATACGATGCCTTGTTGATCCACTATACCCGCGGAAAAAAAATAGGTGGTTTTTTCTGATCCTCCTGAAAAGTTAAGGTTGGCCAGGTGCATGGGTGCCACCCTGTAAATCAGGTCCTGAAAATCAGTGTTCCACAAAGTTTCCGGATTTTCCAATGAAATGGGCCATGTATATCTATATTGCCCCCTGGCTTCTATGGTATTGGGGGCATTGGGATCACCTCCACTATTTATCCACCCATTCTGGGCAGCATCAATGGCGGCCTGGGCATATTCCGGGCCTGTCATGACATCTACCTTGTTCATTACCCTTTGTGTGGTAAAAGTGTAATTGACATTAAAGGTTTCCCTACCTGCTTTTCCGGACTTGGTAGTAACCAAAACTACCCCATTGGCCCCTCTGGATCCATAAATGGCAGCCGAAGAGGCGTCTTTCAAAATATCAATGGATTCAATATCGGCGGCATTGATGGAGTTCAAATCGAAATCAGGAAGAGGAACGCCATCCACCACGATAAGGGGCTCATTCCCCGCACTTAATGAAGTAACCCCCCTTATCTGCACCCTGGATGATTCCCCGGGCCTACCACTGGGATTCATGATATTTACACCAGCCACCTTCCCGTACATGGCCTGTCCGAAATCCACAACTGGCCTACTTGCCAAGGTTTCATCCATTTTTACAGAACCTACAGAACCGGTGAGATGTCTTTTTTGCATCGATCCATACCCCACCACCACTATTTCATCCAAGGATGCCTGACTTTCTACCAGGGTAATCTGGAGTGAGGATTGATT
>JBBDSB010000513.1:0-23879 GCA_040905205.1 Cyclobacteriaceae bacterium | reverse complement strand
ATTAGAAGTTTTAATGTATCATTTGTTAAATGAGTAGAATAAAATATTACTATGATCCCAAAACCTGCAAATACGAGAGGTATGTAAAAAGTAAATGGGACGTAACGCTTAATCTATTAGGTTTTCTTTCTTTATCATCCATTATAGCCGTTGGATTGCTTTTGGTTTTCAATTATTATTTTGATAGCCCAAAGGAACTAATGCTTAAAAAAGAAAACAAAGAGTTAAGGTTCTATTATGAAATGTTGGATCAGGATTTAGGGAAACTGAACGTCATGATGGCGGATTTACAGGAAAGAGACGATAACCTTTACCGGGTCATTTTTGAATCAGAACCCATTCCTACTTCGGTAAGGAAGGCCGGTTTTGGTGGTGTTGATCGATTTAGGGAAATCAAAGAAAAAGGGCTGAACCAGGAAAAAATGATTGTCTCGGTATCCAATAAGGTAGAGACCTTAAAAAGACAACTTTTCATTCAATGGGAATCTTATAACGAACTTTCGGAGACTGCGATGAACAAGGAGGTATATTGGGCCTCCATTCCAGCCATCCAACCCATCCACAATAAAGAATTGACCAGGCTGGCTTCCGGATACGGCATGCGGCTTCACCCCATTTTAAAAGTGAGGAAGATGCATTCCGGCGTAGACTTTTCCGCACCCAAAGGTACTCCTGTATATGCTACAGGCGATGGGGTAGTAAAACTGGTCCGTACGGAATTTGGGGGATATGGAAAATACATTATGATCGATCATGGTTTTGGATTTGTGTCCCGTTATGCACATATGAATGATTTTAACGTCAGGGTTGGTGATAAAATAAAGAGGGGAGATCAAATTGGAACAGTAGGCAATACCGGATCCTCAACGGCTCCACATGTACATTATGAGGTAATAAAGGATGATAAATATGTGAACCCGGTAAATTATTTCTTCAAAGATCTGGAACCATCGGAATTTGATAAAATCCTGGAATTGGCATCTCGGGAAAATCAATCGCTTTCCTAATCCTAAAGATCAAATTTATCTTTTAAAAAAGCCCTTTTCTTAATTGAAAGGGCTTTTTTTATTTGGACTGAATTTCATCGATCAAATTATTGCCTCCTGAAAAATTAATTTTGTATTTTTGATTTAAAAATATTTTTAAAGTTGCCGTACAAAGAAAAAGAAATAGAGAAAAAATATTATTCCATTGGAGAAGTGGCAGATATTTTCCACGTGGCCACCTCCCTGATTCGGTACTGGGAAGGGGAATTTGATATTATCAAACCAAAAAAGGACAAGAAAGGCAACAGGAGATTTACCAAAGATGACATAGAAAAAATAAGATTAATCTACCATTTGGTAAAAGAAAAGGGATATACGCTTACCGGAGCACAGGAAATTATAAAAAAAGATCTCCACCAGGTCCAGGATAAAGCGGCCATGATTGACCGCTTACACAGCATCAAAAGTTTTTTAAAGGAAATAAGGGAAAACCTGGATGGCCACCACCAAGAAAGATAATTCGATTTATAATGTAGCTTTAAGTTTAGTGCCGAAATTAGGCCCTAACCTATATAAAAACATTATCCGCTATTGTGGATCAGCCGAATCCTTTTTTTCCCTCAATAATGGTAAGGCAGCCAAAATTCCCGGAATTGGTCCCAAACTCCTTGCCTACAGAAAAGATAAAGACCGGTACCTCAGAGATGCCGAACTATTGATCGAGGCCGCAATAAAAAATCATATTCAAATTCATTGTTATGTGGACAGCACCTACCCCCAAAGGCTTAAATCCGTTCCGGATTCACCGACCGTAATATTTACCAAAGGGAAAATTGATTTAAATCCGGTGAGATCCCTGGGAATAGTCGGCACAAGAAATGCAACACTTTATGGGAAAAATATTACCCAGAAAATAGTCGAGGAGCTTGCACCATTTGCCCCGACCATTATCAGTGGCCTGGCCTATGGTATAGACATCGAGGCCCACCGGGCTGCTTTGAGTCATCTTTTGCCCACTATTGGGATTTTAGGCTCAGATCTTAACACCATTTATCCTGCTGCCCATAGAAACACGGCTTTCCAAATGATGGAAAATGGAGGACTGTTAACGGAATATAAATTAAATACTGCCCTGAACCCCAGCAATTTCCCCCAAAGGAACAGGATCATTGCCGCCATGTCAGATGCCCTCATTGTAGTGGAGGCAGCCGAAAAAGGTGGCGCCCTGATCACAGCTGAAATCGCCTACAGTTACAACAGGGAGGTTTTTGCCGTACCCGGAAACCTCCAATCAAAATACAGTGAAGGCTGCAATAACCTTATTCGTTATATGAAGGCAGGTATTTATATGGGTGCAAGAGAAATAATTGAAGCACTCTCTTGGGGAAATGAAGGCCACTCAAAAAATCCGACCATTCCCTTGCCCGATTTAAGCCAACTGGATCCAGGAGAAAAAAAAATTATGGAAATCCTTATAGAGAAAATAGAGATCGAAATAGATCGGCTAAGTTGGGAGATGGAGATGCCTATTTCAGAACTGGCCGTAAAATTATTGAATCTTGAATTTTTGGGCCTCGTAAAGTCTTTGCCCGGAAAAAAATATGTTCAGGCTCATAAAAAATAAGACAACAAAATTTCAGAGGGGTACCTGCGAGGCAATTGACTTGTGCAACGGCAAAATCTCCTGGATGAGTACCGACCCCCGTACAGTTGTCGGGGCTGGGCGATTCCGACCGCATGCTATGATCAACGGCTAAGATCCGCTCCACCACCGGATAGTCCGCAGCAGAAGCCTGAACAGCTATGGTCAGACCGGGTTAACGAGAAATGACACTAAGGACAAATATGATACGGACTATAGCTATGATACTAAGAAAAAAAGCCTTACAAAAATTTAGGGTTTTTTGCTATACAGAGCCGCCACGTTTTTCTGGAAGAAGTCCTTCAATTTTTTGTTGGGCGGGAGGATATACAACCCGCTGGGGTAAAGGAAACTCAACTGAACAAAAAACCGTTAACTTTATGATTATTATGGGAGCAATGGACATAAAACAGGAATTAAGGAAGCTGATTGAGAAAGAAAATGACCTTCGTGTTTTAGAAGCGATAAAGACCTTGCTTGTTAAGTCCAGTTTAGATCCGGTCCTAAAGGAAAAACTCACCTCAAGGGCTTTAAAAGCCGAAGAAGATATCAAAGCGGGAAGAGTTTATACTAGGGAGGAGTTGGAGAAGAAGCTGGATAACAGGCTAGGTCTATGAGGGTTATTTATACTGACCAATCTTTTGAAAGCCTGGAGGAATCCATACAGTTTTTATTGAAGGTCCAGAAGGTTCCTTTAGAAAAAGCAAGGGAGATAGGGAATCGGCTATTGGATAAGGTGGGCAGTCTGGCCGAAAATCCCCACATAGGCCAAAATGAAGAATACCTGGAGCATTTGGGGAAAGGGCACAGAAGGTTGGTGGAAGGTAATTTTAAGATCATTTACAGGATAGAAGGCGGGAATATTTATATAACGGATTTTTTTGATACAAGGTAGGCCCCGGAAAAGATGAAAGGTTAACATAATCCTCAACGAAAACCGTTCCGAAGGGACGTTTGGAATAACGAAAACGAACACCGGTTAAGCGGCGTTCGTCATCGTCATCCGGAAAAAATCCACGCCAGCCCGACAAGTAATCTTCGTTCCTTAGCCACTCCCTTACTATTTACCAATACCCCCCTGATGGAAGGCTTTTTTCCCCGTTTTTTCTTAGGAATGTTTTTTAAAGGGGATCCGGACGCACCACCTTTTTTCATGCCCGTCGGCAAATAATTTTTCAATTGAAAAACTTTTCAACTGAAAAAGAAAAAACTATCTTAATGGTTGTCCATGGGGACAAAACGTCCTTTGTTTACCTGCCGTTAGGCACGGAAAAAGGATGTCCAGGGGGCGGAAAATCAATTTGAAAAGTTGTGCAGGGGCTTACCGTTATGTGATTGGCGGTCTGGAACAGGACGGCGAGGTAAAGGGCCCCGAAAGGAGTTATACGTCCGAATTCAGGCAATACGATCCCATCGTGGGAAGGTGGTTAAGTACCGATCCTTTACAAAAGAAATATCCCGATTTAAGCCCATATAATTATAGGTCTGGAAAACAGGACCAAATATTTGGGCTTTAAAAAATAAAAATCGTTATATTCGATGCTCACGAACTGATATCTGTTATGAAAGCCACTACCCACCTGTTGCTAAGTTTGGTATTATTATTTTACTTTTCCTGTTCTTCAGGAGAAAACAACCAATCAGAATCCCTTCCTATGAAAGTCGCCAATGCCTATGGTTTTGACCATCTTGATGATGTCAAATCCATATCCTATACCTGGAATGTAAGAAGGGACAGCGTCAATGTACTCGTAAGGGATTGGTCATGGGATCTATCTAAAGGAGAGGTTTATTACTCGGGACCGGACACTACCGTCACTTACCTGATTTCTAAAAAAACCAATGATTTGGATATGGTGGATCAAAAATTTATCAATGACAAATATTGGTTGTTATTTCCTTTTCAACTGGCTTGGGATTCAGGATATGAACCAGAAATTATCGAAAATCAAGCATCTCCCATTTCAGGTAAAACTACCACCAAAATAATAGTCAGGTATAACGAATCAGATGGATATACCCCCGGAGATGCCTACGATCTATATATCAATGATGATCATATGATTGAAGAATGGGTTTTCAGGCGAGGTGATGGACCGGAAGGGAGGGCTTTTACCTGGGAAAACATACAGGATTTCGATGGTGTGAAAATTTCCCTTGACCATTTTAATGCAGATGGGGAGAAGATCATTTGGTTTACCAATGTAAAGGTAAACCGATAAGCACGGATTCAATCCGGTAATCGCCATCCTCTGATGCCTGATTTGGTTTGGATAAGTGCATGGTCCTTAAAGTAACCATAAATTTGAGCCTCCCCTAAGAGGCCTTTTCCTCCAAGTACCCTATCAGCCATCCAAGAGGGCTTAATTTGATGATCAGAGTGGATTACCATGGTACCAAGCGGCTCATTGGAAACAGCTATGAGGTTTTCAAAAATAAACCCCATTTTGCCATCCGGTAATTTTATCCTATACCAATTTTTGGTTTTTCCTTCGATAGAAAAAATGGTGTTTATGGGAAATGTTCCGATTTTTCCGGATTGGGCATTGGGAAAATTCCTGATATTGGCCCTGGTTGCCGTGATGATCCCGTTTTCTTTAATTCTGGTTGTATCATTTAGGTCTAGCGAAACCATATCCGGTTTTTCTATAACAAAAGGCAATGGATCCGTTGCTCCGTATCCTGACTTATAGATTCCAAAATGTAAATGGGGAAAAGTAGTGATGGCATTGCCGGTATTGCCCACCCATCCGATGGTATCGCCCTGCAGTACTTTTTGACCGAAACCAACCAATTGACTGTCCAAATGGGCATAATATTGGGAATGGCCTTTTCCTGAATTCAGCCAAATTATTTTACCGCCAAGCCTATTGTCCCCTACCCTTCTAATCCTACCGTCCGAAGCTGCCAACACGGGTGTTCCCCGGGGAGCAAATACATCAATTCCTTCGTGTTTTCTCCTGTTTCCTTCTCTTGGATCACCCCAAAAACTGGCAATATTTTTTGTGGATTTCTCCGGCAGAGGAAAAGCCAAGGAACCTTGATAATTGATTTTTAATTCAACAATACCCCCCCTGAATAACTCCGGTTGAATCCTTAAAACATGGATTCCATCATTTTCAACACTGTATTTTATAGTACCGTCAGAGGCAGAGTGCCACAAACTCCGTAGTTTATCCTCATCTCCTGAAATAGTATTCCCGTCAAATACATCCAAAAAAAAGGAAGAAATACTGTCTGTGAATGTCTTTACTTCTATGCTCACCTCCTGTCCTTCCAATACGGGATATCTCCAAAATTTTGAAACCGGATATTTAGGGTCAAAATAGGATAGTTCTGAATAAGGAAGCCCAATGATTAAACTATCCTCATTGACCTCCATCCCTTGCTTTTTCCATTCTTGGACTACAGCAAATTCCTTCAGATCGGAGTTTTCCAATGCATGTAAATATTGTTTATAGGGACTTTCTTTATTTAACAATTGATCCATTTTAAGACCATTGCAGGACCCAATACCCAGGGATAATACAAGAATTATAACAAAGGACTTCATAAATTAACGTGAGTTCGGGGTAAAATAGTCTTGAAAAATTGGCTATTTCGTAAAGTGAACCAACCCTACAGATAACGAAATTATTTAAATATATGGAATTCAATGAGTTGAAAAAGCCCAACCTCATCCCGATTTCTGCGATTTTATAAAGCTAATTCTATCGGTGACCTGCCTCGGTTATTTAAACATAATTGCTCAACATAACGGGCATGACCAACATCAAAATATCTTCATTTTCTGACATGTCCGAGGGCAGGATAAGCCCTGCTCTGTTTGGAGCGCTGAATTTTAAGGTGACCTCTTTGGCAGTGATGTTGTTAAGCATTTCCACTAAAAATTTGGCATTAAATCCTATCTCAATATCCTCTCCCTCATGCTCACAAGACAACCTTTCATTGGCCTCATTGGAAAAGTCCAAATCTTCGGCGGAAATCTGTAGTTCACTGCCGGTGAGTTTGAGCCTCACCTGGTGCGTGGTTTTATTCGCATAAATGGCAATTCTTCTTAGGGATCCCAGAAATTCAATTCTATTAATGGACATGTCATTGTTATTGTCCATGGGGATTACATTTTCATAATCCGGAAAACGTTCATCTATCAGCCTGCATATCATCTTGATGTTATTGAATTTAAAATAGGCATTGCTACTGTTAAATTCAACAGTTACAGGTACATTTTCGGAAGGAAGGGTGGTTTTAAGCAGGTTGAGTGCCTTGCGGGGAATAATAATGGTAGCCGGTTCCGGCGAGGCGATGTCTACCCTCCGGTATCGGATCAACCTGTGCCCATCTGTTGCCACAAATGTGGTATTGGTTTCACTCAGGTTGACATAAACCCCGGTCATGGCGGGTCTCAATTCATCATTACTGGTTGCAAAAATAGTGTTGGCGATAGCACTTCCCAACACTTCCGTGGACATTTCTACGGATGAGGGGTTGGTAACACTTGGGATTCTGGGAAAATCCGTGGCATTCTCCCCCGCCAATTTATACCTGCCATTATCCGAACTGATTTCAATGCTGTAGGTTTCTTTATCAATGCTAAATGTAACCGGCTGCTCCGGTAAGTTTTTTAGGGTTTCAATAAGTATTTTAGCAGGAACAGCAATATTTCCATCTTCTTTGGCCTCCACATCTATTTCAGTCATCATGGAGGTCTGGAGATCGGAAGCGGTTATGGCCAACTTGCTGTCTTTAATTTCAAAAAGAAAATTTTCCAAAATCGGTACAACAGGGTTGGTGGTCACTACCCCATTGATCGCAGAAAGTTGTTTTAGTAAGGAAGAAGAAGAAACAATAAATTTCATATATCTTTATTTTTAAAATGCTATCATTAATTTTTGATTAAAAGAATGGTATTACGAACAAATATTCAAGCGATTTCTGGCGGTTAAATCCGACATTGGACAAAAACAAATCCATTTTTACAAGCATCAGCCCCTTCTGGATAGGTTTATCCTTATGATACATATTCCCGGAGGCTAAATCCCCCTTCTCAAATTTTCCCTTAACATGGTAAATTTAGGAATAAAATTATAAACGGCCCTAATTACAATATGATTTGATCAAAAAATCAGAACAATTTTCTAGTTTCCAAATTGATTTATATAATAAGGACAATCATCCGTATTCATATTTTCTTTTTTTATAATATATTCTAGCCATCCCAATGACCACAATGACAGCAATAGGTAAAAGGATATTAATCATTTGCCAAAATGATTTTTGATTTCTGACCCGGACCTTGTTGAGCGGCCGAATTTCGAATTGCTTGATTTTGGATGAAATGATACCGTCAGGGTACACCATATATTGTAGGGCATTTTGAAGAAAGGATCTATTGGCGACCAAGATATCTGAATAATGGTCCCTTCCTAAAGGCATTGGATTTTTTGATTGTGGGTCTATCCAACTTTTCACTACATCGCCATCTCCAGCAACCAGTATTTTTCCCTTGTTTCCACTTTCCTTAAACATGGATTTATCAAAACCCTCCGGTAAAAACCTGTTTTTAAAATAAGAGGTAAATTCCCCCTCAAGCAAATACATTAATGGGAGGTTCGATAAAGAAAAAGCATCCACATTGGGTTCCCTGGCCATATCCTCAAAGGCTACCCTTACCGGGGCCTGCATTATGCGGCTGTAATTACTGCTAAAAAGCAAGGGCGTTTTTTCAACACCCCTTGCCATTACCGTATCCAAGGTACTCACAAACCTGAATTGTAACTGGTCCAGGCCTTTGGTAATGGGATGAGAAGACATATTACCTGCCTGTACATAAAAAGGCCAGGGTAATGGAACTATCTGTGCCTGATCTCCAAAATCCCCGCCGATTACCGGATGATATCCAAAATTAAGATCCTGGATCAAATCCCTGTTGATCCTGATGCCATATCGAAACAACAAATCATCCAATCCGGTGTCAAAAGGCATAGCCACAGTACCTTCCCCACCAGCATCCTTTAAATCCACCGCCATCTGATCTATAAAAAACAGAAGGTTGCCACCATACATCAGGTATTGGTCCAACAGATATTTTTCCCTTTCTCCATAAGATTCCTTTGGGCCTGCTATCAACAGGGCTTCAAATGTCAAAAGGTCTTCTACGGCCTTAGCTTGATTAAAAGGGACTTTATATACCTCAAAATCTTCATTCAGGGCTTCCACCATTCCAAAACCTTCATCCTCCTCCATTTCACCCTGACCTATGATAACCCCCACTGCCCTTTGATGACGGCCATACAGCCTTTTTATGGCCTGGCTGATTTCAAATTCCAGGTTTTCCATGGAAAGATTCAGGGTTTCATCTGGCCCCATCCCCTTTTCGCCCTTCAGCAACAAAACACCTGTCTCATAATCTTCCGTCCTTAATACGATCCCCGGAAAAATCAACCTGGATGCCTGCCCTCCGCTTTGAGAAGAAAATAGGTTTGTGGGATTGATCCCGTAAGAAGACAATTGATAAATATAATCCTTCCTGATGTCTGAAGGCAATGTCAGCGGATCCTGGAAATCAATTTCAATTTTTTCTGAACTATAAGCCCTATAAGCCTTTAGGGTACTTTCAATGTTTTTTTGAAACCGTTTCATCCCTCCGGGAAGATCTCCTGTCAATAAAATCTCTACCTCCAGGGGGGAATCCATGTCCGCCAATACTTCTTTGGTCGCATCCCCCAGCGAATACCTTCCCTCCTCTGTAAGATCCACCCTAAACCTCCACCAATGATTTAATACAAGTATCCACAGCCATATGAAAATGATGGCTAAAATTCCCAAACCAATTTTTTTATAGTGGCTATTCATTTTTTCGATACTACCATCCAAGTTAAAATCAACCAACTCAGGATCATCCCTACAAAATAAAATAAGTTGTTGGAGGCTATGACGCCCCTACCCATTTGGTCATAATGGTAAATGACGCCAAGCTCTTCCAATATCAGGGCGACCTGTCCCGGCTGAAGTTCGGCCAATGCACCAAACCCACCATGAATCAGAAAACAGGTAAATACCGCAATGACAAAAGCCACGACCTGGTTGGAGGTCAAAGCTGAACTGAAAAGACCAATACTGGAGAATAGGGCGCCTACCAGAAACAAACCTATATAGGACCCAAAAAATCCGGCACTGTCTATGTTGCCAACCGGATCACCCAATTGCACCACGCTGAAATAATAGATCAGGGTAGGCAATAGGGTAAATATGATCAAAACCAAAGCAGCCATGTACTTGGCCAGAATGATTTGATGGTCCCTTAGGGGTGAGGTTTTTAACAATTCCCAGGTGCCTGCTTTCTTTTCTTCAGCCAACATCCTCATGGTAACGGCAGGTACGAGAAAAATAAAAACAAAGGGGGTATAACTGAACAAGGGATCTAAATCAGCATACCCATAGTCCAAAACGCTGGTTCCCGGAAAAACCCAAACAATCAAACCGAGCGAAACCAAAAAGACACAAAGAATCAGGTAACCTGTAAGGTGATTGAAGAATGCATTGACTTCTTTTAGAAATAACCGCCACATAAATTAATTTTTGGTTAATCTGTAAAAGATGGTTTCCAGGCTATTTTCTTTTTGGCTTAAATTGGACAGGGAAAGGTTTCTTTCTTGTACCTGCTTCATGAGGCTCTTTTTTAAACCCGTAGGATCGGTACAGGTAAAAAGCAAAGACCTTGTATTTTTGACTTCACAGTTCAAAAAACCCAATCCTTCAAACCAGCCAGGGTCCAGATTTTCCTCGGTTTGCAATAACAAGGTAAACTCCCCATGGGCTGATTTTAATTTATGCAATAGTTCATTGGCAACAATTTTTCCTTTATGGATAATGACTGTTTTTTCACAAACAGCTTCCACTTCCTGCATAATATGGGTGCTGATAATTAGTGTTTTGTCTTGGCCTATGGATTTTATAAGTTTCCTTATTTCCAATAATTGATTGGGATCAAGCCCAGAAGTAGGTTCATCAAGAATAATGATTTCCGGATCGTGGACCAGACTTTTTGCCAATCCCACACGCTGTCTGAATCCTTTAGAAAGCTGACCGATTTTTTTGGTTTTTTCAGGCATCAAGCCACATTGTTCCATGACTGTCTTCACCCTTTCCTTAAGTTGGGTTCCCCTCAATTGGTAAAGTCCCCCCATGAAAGTTAAAAATTCAGGAATGTATAGATCAGGATACAAAGGGTTATGTTCCGGTAAATATCCTATCAGTTTGCTTATCGCTTTGGGGTGCCTGTTTACCGAAATACCATTGACCAATACATCTCCGGCATCGGGGGATAAATACCCTGTAGCTATTTTCATGGTTGTGGATTTCCCTGCACCATTAGGTCCCAAAAAACCTAAAATCTGTCCTTTTTTGGCTTGAAAACAAACATCGGTCAGGACTTTTTGGTGTCCAAAGCGTTTAGAAAGACTGTTTATCTCTATGGACATGAATAGGTTTATATTAAAAGAGGAAAATATTAAAATCCACGAATGCTATAAAGGTTATATTTTTAACGAATTTATAGTTCAATTGATTATGAACTGCCCCTTAATTTAGAATAAAAATCTCTCATCACAATAAATTCCAGCTTAACCCAGGGATTCGGCAATAGGTTTAAGCTCTTTCTAAGACAAAAAAAGGTCCGGTTCAATCATGAAAAGGACCTTTTAATCAATGGAAAGTGGTCTAGGGTTCCAAAGCCTTAACCCCGGGCAAGGCTTTTCCTTCCATCAGTTCCAAAAGCGCTCCCCCGCCAGTAGATACAAAGGAAACTTTTTCTCCCATTCCAAATTTATTGATGGCAGCCGCAGAATCCCCACCCCCTATCAAGGTAAAAGCCCCATTTTCAGTAGCCGTAACCAAAGCATCGGCAACGGCTTTTGTTCCTTCCTGGAAACTGCTCATTTCAAAAACGCCCATTGGGCCGTTCCATAGCACGGTTTTTGAATTTCGAATAACTTCAGAAAATCTTTTTCTGCTTTCTGGACCGATGTCCAATCCCATCCAGCCATCAGGAATTTCTCCTTTGCTGGCTGTACCTTGCTCTGCATCATCTGCAAATGCACGAGAAATGATTGAATCTTCCGGTAAATATATATTCACACCATTATTTTTAGCTTTTTCTTTCAATTCCAGGGCCAGGTCCATTTTATCCTCCTCCAAAAGGGAATCGCCTATGGTGCCTCCCTCAGCTTTGGCAAAGGTATAAGACATGCCTCCTCCTATAATGAGGTTATCCACTTTATCCAACAGTTTATCTATCAAAAGGATTTTATCCGAAATCTTTGCTCCTCCCATAATAGCCGTAAAGGGCCTTTCCGGTTGTTCCAATATTTTTTCGGCATTTTCAATCTCCGCACTCATCAGGTATCCGGCTACCTTGTCATTAAAGTACTGGGCAATAACGGCGGTAGATGCATGGGCACGGTGTGCTGTTCCGAAGGCATCATTCACATATATATCTCCCAATTGAGCTAATTTTTTAGCGAAAGCCTCATCTCCCTTTTCCTCCTCTTTGTGAAAACGCAGGTTTTCCAAGAGCAACACCTCTCCGGGATTCAGGCTAGTAGCCAGTTGGGTGGCCTCCATACCTATACAGTCCTTGGCAAATTTTACAGATACTTCCAGCTCCTTGTTGAGCTCGGTAATGATGTTTTTTAGTGAAAATTTATCCTCAAAACCTGATTTAGGTCTTCCCAAATGGGACATTAATATCACGGAACCACCATCACGAAGGATTTTTTTTATCGTTGGAATGGCTGAAATGATCCTCGTATTGTCTGTGATCTTAAATTGGCTGTCCAAAGGGACATTAAAATCTACCCTCACCAGGGCCTTTTTCCCCTTAAATTCAACATTATCAACAGTTTTAATTCTCTTGTTCATAAAATGTAGGTTTAAAATTTATTTAAAAATAGTGAATTTATTTGGCAGCTGCCCTTCTTAATCGGTCATTTATGGCTTTTCCCATATGCAATTCCGGTAATTCCTCTGCCAAAATAATGGAAACATCCGTATTGTCCAGGTTGCGCATGGCTGAAAACAGATTTCTGGCTGCTTCATCAAATCCCCCCGAATTACTGAGCATTATCTGATTAGCTGCTTCAACACCCTCAAAATATTTATTGAAGGATAATACGGCAAATTTAATGCCCTCAGCTTGGTATTTGGTAATCAATTCATTCAGGTCCCCCAGAATAACAGGTTTTTTTGGGGCATAATGGCTCTTCAACATCCCGGGAGATTTTGGATTACTGCTGGATTGAGGTAAAATCAATACTTTTCCCACTACTTTTTCAATGGCGCCTACCTCTATGCCTCCCAGTCGGTAAATGATGATTTGGCCCTCTTCCATTCCCACTATTGTACTTTCAAGTCCCACCTGGCAATTCCCCCCATCCAGGATATAGGGTATTTTTTCCGAAAGCTGGTCGATGACATGGGCGGCTTGGGTAGGGCTGATGTACCCAAAAGGATTGGCACTGGGAGCTGCCAAAGGGAAATCAAGCGATTTCAGTAACTGAAGGGTTAGCGGATGATTTGGAATCCGAATCCCAACAGCCTTGAGGCCACTGGTGACCAAATCTGGAATCTTCTCTTTCTTATTCAAAAGAAGGGTCAGGGGACCCGGCCAGAAAATTTTGGCCAATTCCATCAATTCATCGGGGATCTCTTTGGTATATTCCAGCACCTGATCCAGATGCCCCACATGTACGATCAATGGGTCGAAACTGGGCCTGTTTTTGGTCTTAAACACCTTCAAAACCGCCTCCTCGTTAAGGGCATTTCCCGCAAGCCCATACACTGTTTCTGTAGGGATGGCTACCAAATTTCCGGATTCCAAAAGGCTTTTTGCCTTTGCTATATCTTGTCCTATCTCGGTCATTTTTCTTTACAAAATTCATCAACCCATTCTTTGGCCTGGGTAAACCCCAAATTTAAGGCCGTTTTTAAATGCGCACAGCCTTGTACCTCTTCTCCCAATGCGCTCATTTCAGTAACGCCCAGCAGGTAAAAGGCAGGGCCATATGTTTCATCCAGTTTTATGGCTTCCTGGAGTGAGGAGATGGCCCCCCTCGGATCATTGTTTCCCAAAAGTGCTTTTGCTTTATTAAAATGTACCTGCGCCTGGTTGGGATTGCCCTGTATGGCCACATCAAAGTCCACCAGGGCATCTTCATACATCTCCATGGCCAATAAGGCAAGGCCACGATTATAGTAAACATCTATCTGCCCCAAATCAAGCCCATTGGCCCTGTTATAATCTATTATGGCCGCTTTAAAATCCTCTTTTTCCATCAGCGCATTGCCTCTGTTAAAATAAGGTTTGTAATTGGCTGAATCCAGGGTGATGGACCTGCTGAATGCAACTATGGCCGAATCCAGGTTGTCAAGTTCAAAGTAGGCCACACCTTTTGCATTCCAGGCGCCAGAATGGGCCTGGTTTTCCGAAGTAATCCGGTCAAAGTAGGATATACTTTTATTAAGCTCCTGGCGCTCCAAAGCCGCTATTCCCTCCTTGAACAATTCATCCTCCGAAGGATTGCAGGAACAAACCAGCAAAATAACCCCAAGAACAGTCAAATATTTTTTAAGCATTGCGGAATTTTTGGCAAAGATAAGGAATCTTGCCAGCAGAAGGACAAAACCAAAGGTTAAAACTGAAAAAATGGTATCGCAAAATCAACGACGGTGTACTACAAAAGAATTTCCGATTTGCTGGTTTTCTCCAGCATCCTTAATATGGAGGCATTGTGCCCCACCAATTCTGATGCCATTTCGAAACTTACCCAGGCAAGGGCCTTACTTTCGCGGCTGATCACCAAGGGCTCATTCATCTCTGCCTCAATCAAGAACCGGACATCATAATGGAAATGCCGGGCCTCTTTCAGATTGGCAGGAATAACATGACAGTCTATATCGAAAATAAAACGATCTACCATCCGCAGAGAAGTGAGGCCACTTTCTTCCCTGGCTTCATTCATGGCTACTTCCAATAAATTTTCATTGCCATCTGCATGCCCTCCTAATTGAAGCCATTTTTGCAATTTATGATGAAGGGTCAACAAAGTATGGGTACGTCTTTTATTGACTATCCATGAAGAAGCCGTAAAGTGGCCCAATTTCCTTTCCCTGCTGAATGCCATTGGGTCTTCCAATAAAATCAAAAAATCTGGAAGGAAAGCTTTTTCTTCATCAAAAGGAGTCCTGTAATTTTCAATAAGAATTTTGAGTGATTTTTTGTCCATATTTAACCTGCTTTAAATAATTGATCCATGTACTGATCGAAGGGCCTGGCATCATAATATTGATGGTCAGCATATACGGTGACCAGTACTTTTAGGTAGTTGGGTGTCTTGTTCAAGTAAACATTCTCTATGCTCACATTTCCGAAAAGCTGATCCATCTTTCCGGTAATTGGTTCATGGTGAAAAGGCGGTTTGAAGTATAATTTTTCGGTGGTCTTTACTTGGGTGTGATAATCCTGCATTTTCCTGTCCAGACTAACCTTTTTATATCCCAAATCTAACATTCGTTGGCCAAATCCAAAGAAAAGATTGGAAAATATTTTTTCGCTTAGGGGATTTTGGAAACTGATGGCGAAACCGTTGGCATAAGGTGTGTTGAGAAGGTGAATCTCCGGTTGATTGTTGACACCTGCCTTTTTAAGGTGGTAATTCCGGTAAATTTTATCCAGCACCGCAAGACCCTCCTCGGATTCCATCCAAATGGCAACTTCCCGCTCCCTGGAGGCAGGTACTTCAAAATTTTCCTTTATGGATTCTAATTCATTTTTACCGGAAAATAAACCACCCAAAAGCTCATCTATGAATTTCATTTCATCCTTATTTTACCGTTTTGTTCTGTAAAAATCAATGCTTCATCTTCCATTTCCCTCAAAACCCCAACTGTAGTATCATTAACATTCAATTTTGACAATTGCAACAGTTCTACCAATGAAAACGCTTCTCCCCCCCTTAAAGTTTTAATAACATGATCCCTAATGGTTTTTATTTCTGCTGCCCTATCTTTTTTCTTTTTATTTTCAATACATATGTCACAAACATTACACCACTGCTCCTTGCTTTCACCAAAATAATCCAAAATCACCAAAGTGCGGCAAATGTTTTCATTCTTTACATAAGCGATAATACTTTCCGCCTTGGATACCGCCTGTTCTCTTCTTTGGCTGATCCTTTTCTTGTCCAATGGCAAAGTACCGGCATCCAACCTTGGAGTTAAAAAGGTCACCTGAGGCATTTCTTTTCGGGCATGGTATGCTGTTACCCCAAGTTCATCCAGCTTATTCAACAATTGAACCACCTCCTTTTCCGGCAGCTGTAATAATTTGGCCAATTTTCCTTCTTGAATTTTAATGTAGTTCACAAACAATTCCCCTCCATGCATGCGCAACAACAATTTGATCAATGGATCCAGCCTGGCATAGGCAATCTGGATTTCATACATTTTGGTTTGATCAACCAAAAAACGGAGGGTGGAAGGCATGAATACACTTTCGGAAAACAACATCAAAGATTCTTCCTGCATGACTTTGAGGGCATTATAGGTTGTTTTAAGATCCAATTGATAGGTTTGGGTAAAATCTGCCATGTCAAAATCAAAGCTACTCATTTGACTACTGCCTACCGCAATCCGGTAATAATTGGCGAGACATTGGTAAACTTTTTTTATTTGGTCAATCGGGGGGTAAGAATTTTCTGCCCGTTCCTTTAATAACAACAGGTCCTGCTCCTGGACCAGCTGAACGGCATAGGCTTTTTTGCCATCCCTCCCTGCTCTTCCTGCTTCCTGGTAATAATTTTCAATGTTTTCCGGTAGATCCAGATGTAATACCAACCTGACATCTGGTTTATCAATCCCCATCCCAAATGCATTGGTAGCCACCATCACCCTAACCCTGCCCTGAATCCAATCCATTTGACGGGAGTTTCTAAGAGCCTGGTCCAACCCGGCATGGTAAAAGGTAGCTTTGATTCCCAATTGGTTCAGCTGAAAAGCCGTTTCCTTGGTACCTTTCCTGCTTCTGACATAGACAATGGCACTACCAGGTACTTTTTGCAATATTTCCAGGGCCTTTTCAAATTTGTTTTCTGCCCATCTTACCGAATAGGAAAGATTTTGCCTGGCAAATGATTGGACAAAAATCCCGGGAACTTTAAGCTGTAAATTGTCCACAATGTCTTTTCGAACATCCAAAGTAGCGGAGGCGGTAAGGGCAATGATGGGTATTTTGGGATGAATTTCCCTCAATGCGGAAATTTCCAAATAAGGTGGTCTGAAATCATACCCCCACTGGGAGATGCAATGGGCCTCATCCACTGCGATCATGCTGACGTTCATCCGCTTGAAACGCTCCAAAAAAATTTCCGTCTTCAACCGCTCCGGGGATAGGTACAAAAATTTAAAATCTCCATAGACTGCATTGTCCAGCAGGGTGTCGATTTCCCTTTTTCGCATCCCAGAATGGATAGCGATGGCTTTGATGCCTTTGCTTTTTAGCTGGTCCACCTGATCCTTCATCAAAGCGATCAGAGGACTTACCACCAAACACAAACCCTCCTGCATCAAGGCCGGAACCTGAAAACAAATGGACTTCCCTCCACCTGTGGGCATAAGGGCAAGGGTATCCTTCCCCCCCGCTATGGAAAGAACGATTTCCAACTGAAGAGGCCGGAAATCCAAGTATCCAAAATACTTTTTCAGGGTATTTAATGCCAGACTCTTCAAACTACCATCTCATTTTCTCCTTTGAAAGAAAGGCTGCTAAACCTTTTTCAAAATGGGCTGTTTTCCGTGCCTTGGCATTTTTTATGGCCGCAAACTCTATCGCCTCATAAAAATTTTTCCCCTGTATAGTTACCAACATTTCCTTTATATCGGTCATGGATTGTTCCGAATTATCCTGGACAAGATGGGTGGCAAATTGGTTAACATGGGTTTCAATTTTCTCCTTTGGGACCATTTCATAGACCAATCCCAAAATTTTAGCTGCGGCTGTATCAAAAAGGTTACCTGCCAATAATATATTTCGGGTTATTCCAGCCCCCAATTTTTCCCTGGCGAAGACCATTACCAAAGCCGGTAAAAACCCGATCTTCACCTCCGGAAAACCAAACTTAGCCTCGGGCACTGCAAATACGAAATCGCAAACCAAAGCCAATCCACAGCCCCCGGCAATGGCGGAACCTTCCACTTGGGCAATAACCACCTTTGGAAACTGAAAAATCTTTTGAAACAAAGAAGCCAATTGCCGGCTGTCTGAAAGGTTATCCGGATAAGAATTATCCTTGATTTTCTTTAAATGGGAAAGGTCTGCCCCGGAGCAAAAAACGGTTCCCTGTCCCTTTATGATGACCACTTTTACCCCTGGATCTTTTTCCATCTCCTCCAGCCCACTGAGCAATCCCCCGATCATTTCACTATCCAAGGCATTCCGCATTTCAGATCGGTTCAATATCAAGGTGCCGATTCTATTTTTAACTTTCTTTATAATCAACATGATTCAATAATTTATTTTGCAAATTAAATCCGGTAAAATCCATTCAAAAGGAGGATCTCCGTTTATTAAATTTAACCTTAAAAGCAGTTTCCACCAGCCCCTTTGCGGGAATTTTGTTTATGGGAATCCAATTACCGCCTTCAAATGCGTATATTTCATGTTCCTGGTCGGGATCAAGGTACAAACTGTCTTGGAATAAACCCACTTTACCTTGGCCTGGCAAAAAGATCTCAAAATTAGGTCCATCCGATTTTGCGTATAAAGTTCTGCTTTCTACACCCTGATTTTTAATTTTATGGGGCAAAACATGGTACCGGAAATCTTCCTCCGAAACATTCTTCAGATAAGAATACCACTGCCCCTTATAAATATAGTCAACGGCCACTCCCTTCCCGATTTTATAAACCATCAATTCATCTTTATTTAAATCTGCTGTTTTTAACCCTATGCGATAAAAGCCAAGTAAAACCACTGTGATAAGAATGACCAACAGTTGCTGCCTTTTTCTATCTTCAAAATAGAAATAAATGGCTAAAAGTAAAGCCCAAATAAATACCATTTCGGTAAGGTGGAAATACAGGTTTTCCATTCTTGAAAAAGGAAGGTGTTGAAGACTAAAAACAGCCTGATTAAGGCATCGTACGAGGAAGTTGACCAATTGACCCATTAAAACGGCCATTGCTTCAAAGGAAGAAAAAATCAAAAATGGTATGCCTGTTGCCATCACCAGAAAAGCTCCTGGAATGGCAATGAGATTAGAAAATATAAAATAAGTCGGAAAAACGTGAAAAAAATGAATGGAAAGGGGAAAAGTGGCCAGTTGGGCTGCCAACCCTACGGCTGTTATTTCCCAAAAATATTGGATCCATTTATGGGAAGGGATCCACATCCTGGAAATAAGCGGTTGAAAAAGTAGGATACCTGTAAGGGCGGTGTAGGAAAGTTGGAATCCTACCGAAAAAACAATATAAGGATCAAACATCACCAATACCATGGCCGATAAGGCCAATGGATTAAAAATGGAAGGATTTCTGGACTTCATCTGCGCCATTGCCATCAGGGTAAACATGGTGGCAGCTCTCAAAACCGAGGGAGACATGCCGGTAATCAGAGCGTAAAACCAAATCACTAATACCACCATGGCCAAAAAACCAACCCTTTTCATACCTTTCAGCCGCATGGGTTTCCAGATCAGGAAAAAAAAACCATAAATAATTCCCACATGTAAGCCGGATACGGCCAGGACATGCATGGCTCCCGCGGTTATATAGGCTTCACTTATCTCCCTTTCCAGCTCTTCTTTTTGACCCAATAACAAGGCCTTGGCAATCTGTGCCGCACCAGGCTCAGGGATAAAACTTTCAATTTTACTTTCCAGGCGTGCCCTCAAATCCAAAACCTTATGTTGCCAGCTCTTTTCCCCACGCCGGGGAACGATTTGCAAACGCTCACCAATAAAATGACTGAAATAGACCTGCTTGGTGCCCATAAATGCCGCATAATCAAATTCCGAAGGGTTTTTTGGGCCGGCAATTCTTTGGGGTTCCCCCTTCACCAGGATCACCATGCCCGGTTCAAGAGGGATTTTTGAACGATGGTAAATCATTACTTTTCCTATTGCCGGCAGTAATTCATCCTCCACCTGTATAGCCATCACCTCTACCGAATTACCTATGCTATTGGGTTTGGCCACGTCTACTCCGGTCACTTCAGCCATATAACCATCCACCTCTCTGATATTCAATAAATGGGTTTCCTGCCGGGTCAGGTCATGAAGGGAGATGAAAACAAGGCCTGCAACAATTAGGTTGGCGTATGCCAGCAAGGGAATCCATAGTTTGAAACCTGGATATTTCCGAAAAGAATTTTTAATAACCAAAATCAAATAGCAACAAAAAAGGATAGACAAAAGAATATAAACATTTTCTTTTAGCCATATTCCGGCCAGAGGATAGAAAAGAACCCCCAAAAGAAAGAAAACGGTATACCTCAAAAAAGGAAATTCATTGAACTTCATGGTAAAATGATAAAAAGTTCATGAACGTGAATTGAAAGTCGCAAATATCAATGCCCATGAAAAAACCATGGTACCGAGAAGGCCTCTTCCCTATACGCCTATTAAGGGTTCTGTTGCTTATTTATTCGATCAAGTCCGAATAAGGAAAACAGATCAGGGATTAATAAAAATTAAAATAAAAAATAAATTTCAGAAAAAGATGATAAAAGCCGTAAAATTTAATATTTGCCTGGAGTTCGGGTTAAGATCGTCTTAAAAAAACGACTAAATCGTCAAGCGAACCCTTTTTGGTAGGTATAGGAGGCGGGAAAGGGTGTGGCAATCCCGTCTGCTTAGGTATTCCCTCAACTTATTCTGCTCAAAACCCTCTCTTATTCTACCGATGAGGGTTTTTTCCTAAAATTAAGTCGAATCCCAGGTTATTTCTAAAAATCAACGATCAACATATAGGATTCAGAATTAAAACCTGAATCCGACACTAAAACCAGCGTTGACCTCCACTGGAGCAAATCTATCACTTACCTCGCTGTTAAATCCTCTGGCAATATTTATATAGGGCCCCAGGGCAAACTTATCATTGTGCACCCATTTATAACCAGTTCCAAAACCAATGATGAAACTGTTTAAATCGATCTCCATGGTCTCATCTTCAATAACTTCCGTAAAAGTGCCCCCTCTGTATTTTATAAAGGGCAACACGTAAAAACCGGATGGGTCAGCCGCTGTAACAAAATAATAATTATAGGACAGCATGACACTGGTGGCATTAAAATCCCTGTCGTCATCACTGTCCGGGACATAAGAAAACCTGTCCATAAACATTACTTCCACACCTATAGATTGGTTTTGATCCAAAAAATACTCATACCCCAACTCCAGGGAACCCACGATGATGGTGTTGGCAATATTGATTTTAATTTCATTGGAGGGCAATTGCCTGTCCTCCAAAATCTGGGCCTGGGCCGTAAAAAAAGCCAATGTAAACAGGCTAGCCAGAGATATACTGTATAATGCTTTATTCATCTTTAAAAATCAGTTTAAAATGCCAATTAAAATTTAAAATACCTTACTTTTAAACAACCGGGAAATCATTTAGTTTCATTAGGTAGTGCTTTATATCACATTCGATAAACATGTCTCCTGCTTTTTTAAATCCAAATTTCTCATACAAGCCCACAGCGGTTAACTGTGCATGAAGATAAACTTCCTTACCTTTTGTATGTGGATGGCTTTTTATATCAGAGAGGACCGCCTTTACAAGGGCTTGTCCCACACCTGAACCTCTAAAAGGCTCTAAAACAGCAAATCTCTCCAATTTGACCCCTTTATCCGTAAAACGCCATCTTGCCGTGCCTGCGGGTTGCTGTCCTGAAAAGGCCAGAAAATGGGAGGATTCATCTTCATATTCATCGTACTCTTCACTGGGATCCACCTTTTGACCGTATACAAACACTTCTTCCCGGATTTTAAAGGCTTGTTCCAGGGTGGACCTATCTTCAATTTTATTAACCGAAATGCTCATTTGGGCTTTATTTCTTCCAATTCATTTTTATCATAGGCCTCTATAATGGATTTCACCAACCGGTGCCTCACCACATCCCTTCCGGAAAGGTGCACGGTGCCAATGCCTTTCACATCCTTGAGGATCCTGAGCGATTCCCTTAGCCCGGATTTTTGTTTGGGTGGGAGGTCCACCTGGGATTGGTCGCCTGTAATGATCACTTTGGAATTGGGGCCCATACGGGTCAAAAACATTTTTATTTGTTCACTGGTGGTATTTTGAGCCTCGTCCAATAGAATAAAGGCATCATGCAGTGTTCTCCCTCTCATGTAGGCCAATGGTGCTATCTCAATCACCCTGGTTTCCTGATAAAACTTCAATTTTTCAGTAGGCACCATGTCTCCCAGGGCATCATAAATGGGTCTGAGGTAAGGATCCAGTTTTTCCTGCAGGTCCCCCGGCAAAAAGCCAAGATTTTCCCCTGCCTCTACCGCCGGACGGGTGATGATGATCCTTTTAACTTCCCGGTTTTTTAAGGCCCTGACTGCCAAGGCTACCGCAATATAGGTTTTGCCCGTACCGGCGGGGCCCAGGGCAAATACCAGATCATTTTTATAGGCGGCATCCACCAGTTTTTTCTGGTTGGGGGATTTAGGCCTGATTACCAGCCCTTTGTTGCCATAGAGTATGATGTCACTTTTAACTTGCAGGGGTCCGAAAGGCGTGCCTTCCAGGGATATGTATTCTTTGACATTTTCAGGTGTAACCTGGCCAAACCGGTTAAAATGCTCCATAAGCATGTTCAGAATGTCGTTGATTTTCAGAATTTCCGGGGCCTGCCCTTTTATTCTGATTTCATTTCCCCGGGAAACAATTTTACTTTGGGGAAAAGCGGCCGAGATTTGCTTGATGTTTTCATTTTCAGAACCTAAGAAATCCAGCAAAGAGATGTTTTCTAATGTAATGACTTTTTCTACCAATATTTTTCCTTCTAATGATGTTTTTCAATAACAAATATAAATTCCCTATTTTTGTTATGCACTTTACAAAAGTACAAATTTTTAATTGACTTGCTTATATGGCGCTGCTAACATTCATATCTGATTTTGGAACCGACGATTATTACGTTCCTGTGGTAAAAGCAAAGATGCTTTCCATCAACCCCCAACTGTCTATTGTGGACATCAGCCATGATATTGGCCTCTATGATATTGCCCATGCGGCCTTTGTACTTCGTGCTTCCTATAACGAATTTCCAAAAGGTACTGTTCATTTGGTGTCCATAAATACCACCAGTAGCATCACAGAGGGATATATCGGAATTAAATTGGACGAACACGTATTTGTAGGACCGAATAACGGTGTTTTGAGTATGCTTGCCGATCATGACCCTGGCATCGTGGTGAAATTTTCGGACATCCACCTAAAAAACAGCACCTTTCCGACCAAAGACATATTGGCGCCCATAGCGGCCAAAGTGGCCAGTGGTGCGGCCATTCACGATTTTGGCGGCCCGCTTCAACAAATCAAAAAAATGATGGGGCGGCAATTTAAGGCCAGCAAGAAACAGATAATCGGTTATGTACTCAGGGTGGACCACTATGGTAACCTGATCACCAATATACCCCAAGGGGTGTTTGATAAATTGAATCCGGGGAAATTCCGCATTGAATTCGGCCGGGAATCGATAGAAAGCATTCAAAACAATTACGATGAGGTGGAGCCTGGAGATTGCTGGGCTTTTTTCAACAGCCTGGGATTGCTTGAAATAGGCATCAACCATGGGCATGGAGCCGATTTGTTGGGATTGAAATATGATAGTCCTATCTATATACAATTTGAGGTTTAGGGTATTAAACCAAATGGAACCAGTGGAAAATCACCGCCGAGAGGATTTATAATGGGGGATAAAATTTAAAAATCTTCAGAAGGCTAGCTAAAATAATTGTTTAGAAAAAATTCTATGCCCATATTTGCATCCCGTTCAGGAAGGAACAGGAATTTAAGCTTGAAAAGGCTCATTTGTTAAACTACCGATGACATGTAATCGATTTGCCTTGGTGGCGGAATTGGTAGACGCGTTGGTCTCAAACACCAATGAGGTAACACTCGTGCCGGTTCGACTCCGGCCCAAGGTACACAGAACCCCTTCACTTTTGAAGGGGTTTTTTTATGTC
>JBBDSB010000512.1:0-23962 GCA_040905205.1 Cyclobacteriaceae bacterium | reverse complement strand
TTCTTGGAATAGCCGAAAACCCGATCCACCCGATCTGCGGGATTTGCAATCCCGTAGCTCCGATAAAGGGGATTTGTAATCCCCCTGCAAAATTTTAGTCATTGATAAATGGTTAGGTAACCACCCCTTCGTGCTATTTTTTTACAAGGAATTCTTGCACCGTAAACCGTCCTTCGAAGCACCCGCTCCGCGGGATTTGCAAACCCGTGGCACAGATAAAGTGAATTTGTAATCCACAAACGTGAATTTCAGTCATCAATAAATTGATAGGGAGCTATCTCTTTGTCCCAGGAATTCAGACATCTCCGGCATAAATTCGGAGGGAGCCCGTTATAGTTTTGGGAGGGGATAGCCTCAAGAAAATCGGCTTTTAAACCTATCCTTGTTTCAAATTTCAGTTAATGTTTCCTTTCTCAGACCATACTCTAAATCAATCGTTGGTCAAATGGTGTTTTTCCAGTATATTCAAACCGGGATCACTCGGTTTACATATCCTTTTGGGAGAGGAATGGAAAGTTCCTAAAAGGAAATAAGATTTACCGTGAAAAGATAAAGATTTTAAATATTCAAAATGCCGAAAATTACTGAATATTTGAGGATGCTGGTTTTTCCAAATTGGGATTTATATAATGGAAAAATAGACTGGTTTTCATTTGCAAAACCACAGTCATAGGTAAAAGTCAATTCCATTGGAATGTGTGATTCAAGCAAAGGCAAATATGCCCAACGCTTTTTTATGGATTGTTCCCAATACTTCACACCGGGTTCATCTAGATAATAACAAAGATGATTTTGTAAGGATTTCAAAAGAATTTTTAAATAAAATACAATTATCGGAATGAAAAAATCTTATGCACAAACCTTTATAGCCCTAATGAAAAGGAAACAAAAAGACCACTTGGTGCAATTTTTAGTTTTCCGCTTTTTTATAAAAACCTATATTTGCACACCATAAAATTGAAAAAACAAACTATTTTGGTAACTTGCCATAAAATTATAAAGATTATTTTTGTCAAGTATTTAGAATGGCAACTTTCGGTGAATTTCTAAGGAAGCAAAGAGAATTGAATGACCTGACTCAGGACAGGTTTGCGAAAAATTTGGATCTTCCCTATACCGATGTAAGCAAAATAGAGAGGGGCAAAAAAAAATTTCCTTTTTCCAAGCTTAAAGCTTTATCTGAATATTACTCATTGGATTTTCAGAGAATTAAAGACCTTTTCGTTGCAGACATATTAATTGAGCAAGCCCATAAATATGAATGTTCGGATTCCGTCTTTGCTGTTGCCGAAGAACAGGCCAGATACATCAGAAATAAAGGCGCTAAACAGAGTATAATCAAATTTTAATACATAGAACAACTGTTAATACCATATCTTCAGGAATCAGCGAATTCAAAGGGAATTCACAGTTATCCGCTATTAAGGTATATGGGAAGCAAATACAAATTGATTCCATGGATTCATGAAACGTTTGTTTCTCTGAATTTTGACTCTGCGTTTGATGCCTTTTCAGGATCAGGAGTAGTTTCTTTTTTACTAAAATCAATGAACAAGAAGGTCTATTCAAATGATTTCCTGAATTTTTCTTCGGTCATAGCAAAAGCAGTAATTGAAAATAATTCTGATCAATTAGATAAAGATGATCTGTTAGGCCTGTTGGATATGAACGTTAATGCTAACGATTTTATCCAAAAAACATTTGACCAGATCTTCTACGATAAAAATGACCTCATTTTTTTGGATAAAGTAAGTCACAACATACGTAAACTATCCTCTCCATATAAACAAGCTTTGGCATATACTGCCTTGTTTAGGTCTTGTTTGAAAAAGCAACCAAGAGGTGTATTTACAATCTCGGGAAATCTGGATAAATACAACGATGGAAGACGAGATTTACAACTTTCAATTCATCAGCATTTTATCGAACAAGTTGCAATATACAACAATACGGTTTTTGACAATGGGAAAGAGAATGCCTCTTTTAATATGGATGTATTTGACTTTAGTCAAAAAATGTATAAACCGGATTTGGTGTACATGGATCCTCCCTACGTGCCCGCATCAGATGACAACTGTTATACCAAAAGATATCATTTTCTGGAGGTATTATCAAAATATTGGCAGGGTGAAGAAATAATGGAGCATACCAAGGTTAAGAAAATAAAAAAGAAATTCACTCCATTCTCTTATCGAAAAACCGCGGTCGATGCATTTGACCAGATGTTTGATAAATTCTCTGAAAGTACATTGGTATTGTCCTATTCTTCAAATGCATACCCTGACCTTGAAACATTGATCTCTATCATGAAAAACCATAAATCAAATATTGAAGTGCGGACAAAACCTCATAAATACCACTTTGGTAATCATTCAACCGTATCAAGGTCAAAAGTCAATGAGTATCTAATCATGGGTCGAAATTAGAAATGCAGAGGCATAAACAATCCAAAAATGAATTAATATCAAAACTGGGGGCTGTTTTAACTGATTGGAAGGATGAATTTTCTGAAAATTTGATCAGCTATTTAGCGAATTTTATTGTTGAAAATCCGGTCACTTCAGATGACCAAAATCCCTGTTGGAAAAGGATTTCGATGTTGGTATTACATTATTCCGATTAGTTCTTGAGCTATCAAAAGATGAGTTCACGGAAACACTTAAAGCGCTTTTTATCGATAATGCTCATGGTCATGGCAAATCAGCTTTTAAAAAAAATCCAGATCATTATGTAAAAAAGTTGGAAGACTTCGGACTTTTAATAACCCTTAACAAACTAATGTCCAGAACCTACACTTGGAAAGAGGTTGTACAAGAACGGTTAAAAATGGGAAGAGGAGTTGATGTCGGATCTGAAGCAGATAAAATCGGAGCTTAATATTTAGAATTTAAGAATTTTTGTAAAGTTTTAAGGTGCGTACCTCCGGTTTTCGAATCTGCATCACCCCTCGATTATCAGAATAATTCAAATCACTAATCTAGACTTCTCGAAAATCTGCGGAATAACAGGTAGTTTGGAGTAAGACAATTTTGAGGCAGGTCTGGTATTTCATGAAAATTTTTCTGTTTTAAGAGATCCTATCCGATTTATAAAAGGGGAAATATCAGGCAACTTACTAATCTGCCTCTACTTGAAATAATGTTTAAGTTCATTATATCCATTACTTAAATGATTAAAAGGTCAATAATAAGTTAAAACCCGTGCTCCTGGTGGTTGGGAGGCCACGTGCCTCCACACCTTGAGCCGCAGCGGAACTGTTAAATGCTGTTTCAGGGCTGATGCCCATCAACTTAAATTCAGGATCCCTGTACAGGTACAAAAGGTTTCTTCCGACAATGGATAACCGGGCATTAACAAACGGCGTCCTGCTTAAAAAACCTTTACTGAAATTATAACCAAAAGTAAGTTCCCTTAAAGCCATATAATCCGCATCGATGACCATGGTTTCGGCAATTCCTCCCCATGGTCCCTGCTCTGCATAATATTGATGAGACAATATGGGCATGTCATTTTCTGTAAATGTACCGTCTTCATTTTCCATGAGCCCATCCACAATCAAATCCTGAGTATCGCGGGCTTCCGTAAATTTCCCCGTTCCTTTGGCCATCTGATCATATTTACTATAAGAATAAACCTGGCCACCCAATCTGAAGTCGAACATGCCACTTAAAACAAATCCTTTGTAAGAAAAGGTATTGGTGATTCCACCCAGGAAATCGGGTTGGATATTACCCAATACGGTTATTTCATCTGCCCTTTGCCACTTGCCGAGTTCAGACACCAGTATCCTTCCTTCCTCATTCCTCTTTTTCGCAAATCCCACAATGTTGCCATAAGGTTCACCTACTCTTGCCTCAATGGTACCGGAACCACTCAATAAGGTATGGCTGTTGATTCCAGGAGCCAGGGATACCACCTCGGACCTGTTTCTGGCCCCGTTTATACCCAAATCCCAGGTAAAATCCCCTGCCCTTACCAGTGTGGCATTGATCATTAATTCCATTCCCTGGTTTCGGATTTCCCCCGCATTGATCAACCTGGTATTAAAGCCAGTGGCCGCAGAGATCTCTACGGGAAGGATTTGGTTCGTGGTGGATTGATTATAATAGGTAAAGTCAATGCCCAATCTGTTGTTAAAGAACCTTAAGTCCATTCCCAACTCATAAGAGGAGGTCAGCTCATTTTTTAGGTTTTCCAAGGGGACATTACTCCGGATGGAGGCCATTCGCAACCATCGAAGGTTTGGGTACTTAAAGAATAACCTGCCCTGGTCAAATAGGGATCTGCATCATTTCCTGCCTCGGCATAAGATGCCCTGAACTTACCAAAAGTAAGAATGGGGGAATCCATTTCCAGGGCATCGGTAAAAGCAAAACTTGTACTAACGGAAGGGTAAAAGAAAGATTGATTATCCACTCCTAAAGTGGAGGACCAATCGTTTCTCCCCGTTATTTCCAGAAAAAGATAGTTCCTGAAAGCCAGTTGACTTTGAAAATAGACGGAATTCATTTGTTTTCTAATGCTGTAATTCCGCGGGAATACCAGGGCGGCATTATTAATGTGATACAAATCGGGTATATCAAGGTTCTCACCTCTCACTTGCACTACCTCCTGATTCCGATTCAAATGATTGGCACCAATAGAAAGCGTCCCGTTAAAATCATTGCTTAGATCACCGGTTGCGGTTAACAGGACATCACTGTTTTCTTCCTTTACCCGCCACATGGTATTTCTTACCTGACCGTTAAGATTGGCCCTACCTGGTGTTCCCTGAGGAACAATGGCATACCTGTCGTCGGTGTAAAAATCTGTCCCGGAGCGGCCTTGAATGCTCAACAAATCCGTAAAATCATATTTTATCCTGGCCATGCCTATGATACGGTCTCCGGTATCATTGTTCTTGAATTTTTCAGTAATCCAGTAGGGATTATACGGAGAAACTGGTTTAAAACTGGCCATGCGGCCATCCTCTCTAGTATGGTCTTGAAGCCAGGCCAGGTCTATGCTTCTGGGCATCACTTCCAGGCTTGCCTGCAAGCTGCTGAAACTGATCCCATTCTGAATACGGTTGTTCCCTTCTTGTCTGGTATAGTTGATTTTGGCATCCACCAGTAGGTTGTAAGGGCATTTGGGTTTCTGTACCCGGTCCCAGCCCGGGGCACTATTGAAATCGAAGCCCTTCAGACTTAAGAATTGAATTATGAAAGGATTGAAAGGTGATTATCATTTCCAAGCGCAAGGTGCGTTACCCTGAAAAAAATTCAGACCTGTCTTGATTTTTTTCAGGGAGAGAGCTGTTGGAATTGTGCAGGGAAGGATATTTTTTTTCTTGATCACATTCCTCCGGAAAGGTTTGGCAGGTTTGGATCAAATGACCACCACATTATAAAAATGACACCATTGCAAAGAAAAAATCCTTGAATTCATTGACAGTTATGGATTTTGGGAAGCTGAGGTTAAATTATAATTGATTTTAAACTTTTGTAATTCATAATAAATATTGGTTTAGTTAATAATTTAAAAACACCCATAGAACAGGTTCGAGATGGTTTAGTTTAGCCATAAAAAACAAATAGACTAATTATGTAACCCCAAAGCAGGATTTGGCACATGAAATAAATGTCTAGACAAGTAATACTTCCCATGCGCACCCAAAAGCTTTGAACTTCAGCGCCATAGTAAATGGTTTAACCATAAAATTTAATTCCTTAAAACAATCTATTATCTTTGATTTTATGAGTAATTCAAAGTTTTCAAACTGGTTGGTGCTGATTTTCCTATTATTGATCTCCTGCAATAAAAATGAGGATTGTGAGATTTCCGATGAAATTTTGGATATCCCCTTACAGGTAGAAATCCATCGGTTGGAAGTCCCCTTCTTTGAAAATATTTCAGTTGAAATCATCAAATCCAAGATGGAAGAAAATCCGGCATTCACAGCCGCTCTTTTCTCGGGGCTGGAATATTCCAGCAAGGAAAAATTGGCAGAGGATTTGTTTAAACTACATAATGACCCGGACATGCAGGACCTTTACCAAGAGGTAAAAACCTATTTTTCAGATTTATCGGATATTGAGCATGAATTGGAAAAGGCTTTTAAATCCATCAAGCATCATTATCCTGAATTTGAGCCCCCAGTGGTATATACATTTATTACTGGTTTTGGAACGGATTTGATCGTGACTGAGGAATTGATCATGATTGGTTTGGATTATTACCTTCCGGATGACCATCAATTCCAACCCATTGACCTCCCACAATACATTGCAAAAAGATATACCGTTGATCATTTGGTTCCAACTTTGGTCACGGCCATTTCTACCCGATTTAACCAAACTGACCTTAAAGAAAATACCCTGCTGGCTGAAATGGTTTACTATGGAAAATCCTATCATTTCACAAAAAGCATACTTCCTTGTACACCCGATGAATTCATTATTGGTTATGAAACCGAAGAAGTAATCGGCAGCTATGCCAACGAAGCACTGATATGGGGACACTTTATAGAAAATGAATTGCTCTATGAAACCAATCCCTTTGAAATCCGGAAATACACAGGTGAGGCACCCTTTACTGATGTGATCAGTCCAGATGCGCCGGGAAGGATAGGACGCTGGTTGGGGTGGAATATTGTGGATGATTATCGGATCAATAATGACCTAAGTCTCCGGGATTTGATGGCGGAAGAATCCGCCCGGGAAATTTTCCGAAAATCAGGATATAAGCCCAGATAAAACCTTTTTTGGATCATTCCTCAATTTCAGAAATTCCAATAGCTTTTCAATGGCCTGCTCTTTTGAAAATTTTTCTTCTGCCAATGTTCTGGCCCTCTCCCCGGCCAGGGATAATTTATCCCCCTGGTTGATCCATTCCTGAATCTCGTTCAGGACCTTTTCAGGGCAGTTGACATCATGGAAAAGGCCAGTCTCAGTTTTGTTGACAATTTCCCAAATCCAACCTTTAAAATTCAAAATGACAGGCTTTCCCATTGCCAGGGCATCGAAAAATTTGTTGGGACTTCCCGTTTCCAATACGGGTAGGGGGGCAAAAGAAATGTATATCAGGTCCATGCCTTCCATAAAATTTCTTACCTTTTCCTTATCCCCGAAGGACAAGAAATGAAGGTTGTTTAACCTTCTCTCTTCCTTACTTTTCTTTAGTTTTTCTACCCTGTTTCCTTTGCCCATCAAATTGAATTGCCAATTTCTCCCCGATGCTTGCGCCTGACCTGCCAATTCCAAAAATTGTTCCATGCCATTGACCTGCCCTATGGCTCCGGCATACCCAATGGTCAGGGGGTTTTGTTGATTAACCGCTTTTAATGTACCGGGATTTTGTGGTTGAAAAAAAACGGTGTCGGAAAAATTGGGAATCATCGCTATATCCTTTCCAGGACACTTTTTTGAAATATATGCTTTTATACCTGGAGATAGGGCAACTATTTGCCTGGCTCCATGGTAAATTTTTCCTTCCAACCGGTATAATAGTCCCTTAATCAATCTGTTTTTAATACCTTTTATTTGAATAGGTGCCTCGGGCCAAAGATCCCTCACCTCAAATACAAAAGGGACCCCCCATTTTTTCTTTGCCCAAAGCCCAATAAATCCCGTGGTCAACGGCGTAGAGGTAATATAAAATAGATCTGGTTTTTCCATCCCCAAGATCAGCTTTTTGGCCGTCTTTACAAATTTATAAAATGCCAAAAGCCTCCTTATGGCACTCAAATTGTTGTCATAATTGACCGGAAGAAGATGTACTTTGACCTTCCCATCCCACCTGCACCCGTAATGTTTTTGATTGTGTCCCGCAATAATTTCCACCGCCATCCCCGCTTCCGCCATTCCTTGAGCTAAATGAAAGGATCTAATCGCTCCACCCTCAACGGGCGTCAGGTAATATTGATGAACATAGTAGATTTTCATAATTGATTTTCCTTTATCCACTCTGATAAAACAAAAACGTTGTAAAAGAGTAAAAAATTTTCTTTTACGTGCTTTTCAGGATATTTTATCAAATTAAGGCATTCCCCCGGAATCCACGATGGATAATTTTTTTCCAAATACTTCAATCCTGAGAAAACAGCCGTACGGAAACCTGGATGGGTCAGCAACCATTCCCGGATTGGTAATCCAAACCCTGTTTTTTTCCTATTGGCAAAGCCCTCTAAACCCTCTTTTTCCAACATTCCCTTTATCCAAAATTTGGAAGGCAATTCCAGGTGCATTTTTTCATCCATGCCTTTGCTGAACGCAATCATGGGCCCATCCAAATAGGGAGCCCTTCCTTCAATCCCGTAAACCATACACGCATTGTCATGAATTTTCAAAACATCATTTACAAGGTAAAAAGACCTGTCCCATTCCAGCGCAGATTTGAAAGAAGTTAAATCGGATGGGTACCTTTCCAGCATTGTTTTGGCCAGCTTCTCAGGCAAGGGCATAAGGGCAGCATAGTTCATAAAGGTCCTTTCGGCAAGTGGATGATTTGCATTTAACATCTTATTACCACTTCTTCCCATCAAGGAGGAAAATATTTTTAACCTCACAAAGAAATTCACCCATCCATGGTACCTTAGGTAAACCTTAAAAGCTTTATGCCTATTATATCCGCCCCATAATTCGTCAGCCCCCGCCCCACTGATTAAGATTTTAACCTTTTCCTTCGCTTTTTCTGCAATCAACCAAGTCAGGAAACCGGCACTGTCTCCTATAGGTTGGTCCAGGGTTTTGATATAATCCGGCCATTTCTTCAAAAAAAAGTCAGGACTGACCAAAATTTCATGGTGCTCTCCATGGTATTTTTTTGCCAGCGAACGGGCGAACCGGGCATCCTCATTATTTCTGTCAAAAGGTTGTTCAAAAGCAATCGTATAGGTAGGTAAAGGCTTTCGAGTTTCCTTGCACCATATATGGTATAACAGTGCACTGTCCGCTCCACCACTGAGCAATATTCCAATGGGCACATCGGCGTGTAAGTGTTTTAAAATGGCGTCTTTAAGAAGGGATTCAAATTTTTCTGAGGTCTTTGGGCTGACATTATCCGGCTCAATATTTATCTTATGCCCCGAAATAAAAACCCCGTTCAAATTGAAAATTTTAACTGTGCCGGGGGACAGTTCTTTTATTTCCTTTAGAAAACTTGAATTGGGCATGGCATGCCGCAAAAAAAGATAGGGAACAATCTGGTCCTCATCAAAAGAATCAGAAGGAGATAGGGAATTTTGAAGGCTTTTGACTTCTGAAGCACAATAAAGTTTATCATTTCGTCTTAAATAATAAAGCGGTTTCATCCCAGTAGGATCCCGGGCAATAATGACAACCCCTTTAATTGCATCTACGAATGCCAATGCATACATCCCATTCAGGGCTTTCATTCCCTTCAAGCCAAATCGTTGAAGCCACTTGAGGAGCACTTCACCATCAGATCGGGTGAGAAATTCCTCACCTAAATTCAAAAGGTGGTTCTTCAACTCCGCATAATTGTATAAAAATCCATTCCAAACAAGGTAAACACCATTTTTCTGATCCACTAAAGGTTGGTTAGCACTATCATCCAGGTCCAGGGTTTTCAAGCGGTTTCCGGCTAAAAATGTACCATCGTTTATTTTTACCCAATCAGAATGGTCTGGACCTCTATGCCTATTGGCATCCATGAGACTATTGATGATTTCCTGACCATGAGTTGGGTCATTTACGACCATATTCACACCACACATCAGAAGGAACGCTTTTCCTGGGATTTATTTTGAATGGCTATTTTAAGGTGGTTTTTTTCAAAATACCTACAAAAATCTGTTATTTGGCACTCCTCACATTTAGGCCTTCTGGCCAAACAGACGTACCTTCCATGAAGGATTAACCAATGGTGGGCTTTGTGAACCACCTCCCTGGGTAGATGGTGAAGAAGTTGTTTTTCCACTTCCAATGGACTTTTTACATTTTGAGGTACCAAACCAATTCTTTTGCTAACCCTGAATACGTGCGTATCCACAGCCATATTTGGCTGGTTCCATACCACACTTGTAATTACATTGGCTGTTTTCCTTCCTACCCCGGGCAGTTTGATAAGTTCATTGAAGGAAGATGGTATTTCTCCTCCGAATTCTTCCACAAGCATTTTACCCATGCCCAATAAATGCTTTGTTTTATTATTGGGATAGGAAACGGACCGGATATAGGGGAAAACCTGATCAGCATCACTATGCGCCAAATGCATGGGCGTTGGGAAATCCCTAAACAGGGCAGGGGTAACCATATTGATTCGCTTATCCGTGCACTGAGCACTCAAAATCACTGCAATAAGCAGTTGAAAGGGGTTTTCATAGTGAAGTTCGGTTTCAGGAAGGGGCATATTTTTTGAAAAATAATTGACAAATGATTGGTACCTTTCTTTTTTCTGCATGGGTATGGAATCGGATGGGCCTTTAATAATTAATACTTGAATTTAAAAACAGTTGACGAATAAATTGAATAAAACAAAAAAAATCCTACCATTTCAATGAAGGAATGGTAGGAAGAATGTGGTTTGTTGGTGCTAAACTTTTTCCAGTCCGCTCGACTGGGCCTTTTCTTTTATGGCGATAACAATTTTCTCTGACGGGGATAAAAAGAGGCAATTTAAACTTTCTACGGTACTAAGCAATTCAATGTATTCCTGCATTAAAATTGGATTTTCTTGCAAAGCTTGCACCAGGTTTTCATTTTCTCGCTCCGTCATTTCCTGATAAATGTACCTTATCAGATCACTTTGGGTAAAAGATTCGGTCATAGGCGATATTTATTTGTTTAAGTTTCTTTCTTAAATTGATCAGGGCATAACGCATTCTCCCCAAAGCGGTATTGATGCTTACTCCCGTTTGTTCTGCAATTTCCTGAAAACTCAGATCCATATAATGACGCATGATTAAAACTTGTTTTTGATTTTCAGGCAACTCATCTATTAATTGTCTGACCAATTCATAAGTTTCTTCCTTGACTTTAAGGTCCTCCACATTATCTTCTGCAAAACGCAAAGTATTAAAAACACTGGATCCATCCTCCATGATCACTGTGGGATATCTTTTCATTTTTCTAAAATGATCTATCGCCAAATTGTGTGCGATCCGCATTAACCATGGTTGAAATTTCCCCTCCTCATTATACCGGTCAGAATTGAGTGTCTGGACTACTTTAACAAAAACATCCTGCAATAAATCCTCCGCTACTCCCTGCTCTTTCACTATCATTACTATAGTGGTATATACTTTGGTTTTGTATTTGTCCACCAACTTCTCAAAAGCAATCTCACTACCGTTCCTATACTGGGAAATAAGTTCACTGTCTTTAGGTCCTACCCTTTTACTCATAAAACTGATATTTAGATAACGTAGAGTTTTATCCCATATTGTGAAAATTTATGATCATCATCCTAAAGTTTGAATCCAAATGTATATAATTGCTTAAAACAACGCAATCAATTTTTGTATTTTTTTATATTTAATAGTACAATTGAATTTATAAGTCAGAAGAATATATCTTTTGTTTAATTGAAACAAAATCAAATATTGCCTTAATCAAGACGATTGGTTGTAAGAACAATTACAATACCAAAATTGTTTTCTGATATTTTTATTGTGGTTCCTGTTCCAATTTTTTACCTATTCCTTTGATGATCAAACTATAAGCGGTACCAACAAGTCCCAGAAAAGCGCTGATATAAGCAGATGTTTCGTTTAATACATTGGGGTCATAATAACCGATCAGGGCCAGAGAAATAAATACAAAACTTATGGCTGCGGCTTGGATCATTTTAGCATTACCTGATTTTCTCTCATCTTGCTTGAACCGCGAAATCTCCTCTTCACTTACAAATACACATACAAAATTTCGAAAGCTTTGCGAGAATAAAACCAATCCGTCATGGTCCCGGTTCATTTTCAAAATACCTTTTTGTATCAATGCGGTCATGGTTTCCTTATTGAAAAAATTAATAAATCCCTCATTGGCATAATTATATACCATCTTCCTTTCTCTCCCTCCCAATTCTGCCCAAATATTCATGAAATAGGATTTATTAAAACGCTGCAGAGATAAAATACATTTTTCAAATCTTTCCTGGGTCAATGGTTGGTCTAAGGGGTCTTTTGAAAGTTCCAGGGTAATCATAGAAGCTATAGACCTCGCATTGGGACTGTAAGAAAGATCATCAGTCAATTCCGGTAATTTTAAATCATTGAACAATTGACTTTCCGCTTTCCTTTGATAGGCCAGCTTTTCGGATTGCGTCATTTGCTCCCATTCTGCATCCATATAAGGCAAGGAAAGCTGCGGGTTCTGGTAGTGAAGAGGAACAAACTGGAACAGGTATCCGGCAAATAACTCAGTGACCACCAACAATTTTTGATTGGGAATCTTGCTATGCAATATTTCCTGCAATGGTTTTCCTGAAGATACAAAGAAGAGCAATTCCCTTTTTTCATTCGCTCTTTTTCCATACTCACTTTTGAATTCCATTAAAGTATCGATCATTTTATCGATGGACTCAAAACAATGCAGGTTTTCCAGCATTACGGCTTTGTGGTAAGGTTCCAAAGCCAACAATTTAATTTTTTCTTCCTTAACATCAATAACAAGAAGTTCCCGTGGATCCAATTCAAATTGATGAAAAACCCAGGATCTTGTCTTTTCGGAGTCAATACCGATTAAAAAACTTTTTCTCGTTTTTTTAACGGATTTTGGTATTTGAAATTCGCTACTATAGGCAAAATGATAATCAATAAGGTAAATTTTATTGCTTAGCCGCATGATCATATTATAAAGCCAAACCATGATCAATAACAGTATTATCCAAACAGGTGCGCTGACATTGGCATTATTCCAAAAACCTATGTTATAATTTTCGGGGAAAGCATGCGTATTCATCTTTTCAATATTTGATTTCTGAAAGTAGGAAGCTTCGTATACTTCTTTCGGGGGGGCAATAAAACTTTTAACTTTTTCATCTTCCACTTGGGTAAATCTTCCAAAATTGGTTCTTCGGAATTTTTCAAATGTATCAATTAAATCAAAATACAGATCATTTCGACATTGGTCCACCAGTTTTTCTGATTCTTTGGATTGGGCATGGTCCCAAATGTATTTTTCCTGATTAAAAATTTGTCTGTGAATAAAATACCCAGGTAAAAACCCTATAATCATCAGCCACAGTAAAAAATTCAATGCATATATGCGCTTGTCCACCTGTACCCGGGTAACTTTGTTCCAAAACAAGGTTAGTTTTTCATGCCATTTTTTAACCCTTCTGCTTTCTGAAATAAAGGTAGGTGTCAGTGAAGGCAATCTGTTGGTTTTAGAAAGCAGGTAACACAAAACCTGTAAGCCCCCTAACAAAATAATCACCCCTATGGTAAGTAGGATATAAGGGCCTTCCAGACTAACCATTGAAAAATAAATCATTGTAACCGCAAAACACAACCAAAGGAGAGAAACCAACACCAAAAATCCATTGATGTTTTCTTTAATATGCGCTGAGCTTTTGGAATAAAGCATCAAAAAATTACAGGTACCGGCTTGGACCGCAAAAAGGCATGCCCATAGATAAATTTTGAAAATGCACAAAGGAATGCATAAATAAACAAATATGTACAGAAGGATATCAAAGGCCAATATATAATTAAGCCATAAAAACCGCCCTCTCTTTTGAGGGGATGGGCTGTACCATTGAAAAGAAAATCCTTCAAAGGCCAAATAAATGCTCGATTTCTTTACCATCATGGTGAATAAGGATAAAAGCACCAATACCATTAAATAGGGGAAAAAAACCGCGATGGCTTCCAGGGAGGACAGGGAATGTAAAGTATATTGAAGATTTTTATCTTCCAGGTAAAGTAGCCAGTTATCTGATTTAAGGAAGGCAGAGGGTATCCTACTCAACAATGCCTGGTACTCGTGCCCATTTACATAAATGGGGATTTCCCAAACCTGCTCTTCCGCCGCTTTTTTGTTATTCTTTATCAGGGTATGAATTTCCTGCCATTTGTCCTGACCTACCCCCTCTTCCAAGTGATTGATGGGAATACTTACTTTTTCACTCTTTAAAATAACTTTCCCATCCGGTTTAAAAATAAAATAACGCTGGAAAGGGCTGATAGTAGGGGAAATACTATCCAATCTAAAAGTCACCGCACTTCCCATTTCCCCTCTCTTTTTACTGATCACCCCTTCCATTTTTCCTGTGGATTTGGAAAAATGAGCACTCGTAAAATAATCAAAATTAATGTTGACCAGCTCCTTTACATAATCCCTGTTTGCTATGGAAATAAAGGGAAAATCCCCGAAAAAAATGGGGTCAGGGGCCCTCTCCTTCTCAGGGATCAACATGGTTACAATTCCACCCTCTTCATCAAATTGCAGGAATTCATTTACATTACTATTAATTAATGGGAAAGGAACTTTTCTAACTGAATCATCAGGGTAAAGCGCATCGAATTGGTCCAAGTTAGTTTTAAGGCTATTAATTTCCTTATTAAAAGCCGACTTGAGTTCTTTAATATTATAATCTGCCGGACCAAAAGACCTGTAATTCTGGACCAGGGAAAAGGTAAAAAATCCCAGAATCACCATGACCACAATCAGTGATAACCCCAAACCGAACACCCTCTTTTTAGTTAAAACATCCCCGGCACTCATGTTGAAAATGCTAATGATCGGAATGGAAACAAACACCAATATCAAAAGCGTTAAAAATGAGCTCAGCAAATTAAAATCAATCCGAAATGCTACCCTTTGAAACTGGGCTGTTTGTTTCACTCCCAATAAATAAAGGGTTTTATTGCCTATCGTCACAGGGGAAATAAATCCTTCATAATCTTTTTCTGATATCCTCAGACGAAAGCTGCTTTCTCCCAGGGAAGAGTTGCCATCAACGGAATCAGGAAGTGAAATTGAAATTCCGGACTTGACCCGGGGATAAAGCACTTTACCTTCTTTATTCAAAACCAACAAATCATCAAAAAACAAACTTTGGATATTGTTTTCCATCAAAAGATGGATAGGCACCAAATGATCTACCCTAAAATTCCTGACCTTTAAGGTGTCATTTTTCAGTTTTAGCCCCCAATTATAGGATATACTATCGCTTAAATTAGAGAGGTCCCCCGTAGGAAAACCGCCGTCTGTCTTTTTTTCGTCCAAAGAAAACTGATAGTCCTTTATGGAAATAAAATGGGAACTGTCCCTTTGCCACAAATCCACCTTGGATTTTCCAAATGGGGGAATTTTATGGGTTTCATCAGGATTTAAACGAATGCTTTCAATCTCAAATTTTGGATCCCGGTCTATCCGATTCACCAGTTGGACGGCGGCATTGCCTTTTTCCGACAGCGTCCACTTATAGAAATTCCTTTTGAGATAACCTTCGAGTTGGACGTGGTAATTATAAAAAGCCTCAACAAAATTATTTTTGGCAAGGTAAATTCCTTTTATCCCCTGAGATTTAAGCTGCTCCTGATTGGTCTGGGAATGTTGATAAAGATAGGAACCAATCAAAAACATAATTCCAAAGATAAAAATCCAAACCTTTACATCTTTGAATTTCATTTTGCTGGAATTTACATCCTTATGTTTGGTTAATCCTAAATTTATAAAAATAAAAACAAATTAAAAATTTTTTTCCAGAAATATAAAATGAGGTGCTTTATTATCTATGCTCAAACTTATTCACTAAAGATCCTCTTCAGAAGACTGGTTTTTATTCATCCAAAAAGGGGCGGTGATAAACCATAAAACAGTACCGAACATCATCAGTTGTTTACAGGTCCCGGACTCAATTATCCCACTAAAAAGGAGGAAAGAGGGGAACAAGGTAAGTCCTAATCCCAAATACGATAATATTTTTATCAATAACTTCATTTTCTTTGATTGATTTTACTTGCGACAATGTATACCAAAACAGCTATAAACCAACCAGGCAAGCCCAAGAAGAAGATTTCTATGCCCAAAGCCAGATTTAATAGAAGACAGCAGGAAAGTGTAATCAGCCAGGTCAGGGCTACCGACCAGTTAAGCCTACTTCCCGTAATGATGGCATAATTGGATTGTAAACCCAATCTTTCCAAAACATACACATCTATAAATATTACCGCTCCCACGGGCATAAGGATCAATCCATATAAGGCTACAAATTCCAGCAACATCATGACCAAAGCAGGGAAGCAGGCAGCGATGGTGGTGAAAAGACCTACAAATAACGTTACTTTCCAGGTTTTCCATTTGGGATTAATGGATTGAATGGCCAAACCGGCCCTGTAGAGGGTGGGATTGGCTGTGGTCCATCCTGCAATAACCACACAAATAGCTCCTGCTACGCCTACTGCACTATAAGCAATAGGACCAGGCGCAAAGGTAAGGCTATTTTCTGACTCAATTAAAAAGAGGGAATATAAAATACCTGAAGCGATCCAGGCAATAAAGTGGCCAAGAAATACCCCTGTTGCAGATGAAAACCCATATTCCCATTTTTTCGCATACCTTAATAAGGACAGATCCGCCATTCCAATGTGCATGGCCATGTTGCAAAACCAGGCAAAAAACAGAATATGCCAAAAGCCAAATTTACTTTGCCCTTCAAGCGGTACTCCCGTCCATATCGTACTTTCGGCAACCGACCAAAATGAGCCGATTTCATTGACCCCCAGCCTTGGCAAAACAGCCAGGGCGGCAGCAATAAAAACCATGATCATCCAGGGGGCTGCCACCATTGCAAATTTAGAAACCTGGTCAAAACCAAACATGGCTACCACCGTGGTAATGGCGCCAACCACAAAAACCGTGACCACCCATCCAACATTATTCGGATACACATCCGTCAGTTGAGGCATGGTCATATCAAATGGTATTCCAACAGCTGTTGCAGAAACTGCGATCATGGCTCCCGCCAGAAAACAAAAGAGACCTGCATTAACAAGATTATAAATTGTGGTAAATTGGTGACCGGCAATTTTTTCCAATAAATAATATAGGGTAACCCTTGTTTTGACGGCAATTTTAGCGGTTAAAAATGCCCAGCTCAAAACCGCCAGAATATTCCCTAAAATCAGTCCGGTAACCAAATCCACTGCACTGGCACCATGGGCTACAAACAAGGGGCCTATAACAAATTCGGTACCTGCCGTATGCTCCCCGGCATAGGTACCCAAAAAACTCCTCCATCCTTTTAGTTTATTATTGGGAACGGGTTGTTGTTCATATTCGTTTACAGCATTCAGTTTTGCCAGTAAACTGTTTTCATTTTGCATGGGTATATAAAGTTATGGCCGTATCAGGTATGGGTATTGAATGGAAAATTAAAACATGAAGATGGGAATCGCCATGGGAAGCCTGTTCAAAATAGAAAAAACATCTTAAACTGAGCCCCTGTTAATGAATTTGAAAACATTTTTTACTTTTTCTTTTTTCCCCTTTTTAATCATATACGCTGCTGTTTCCCCCATTACTTTGAAATCGGTGGAAATGACAGTAATGCCCAATAATTCTTTTAAAGGGGTATCATTATAGGAAACCACACCTATCCCTTTGCCTATTTCATAATTTTGTTCCCGGATTTGTTTCACCAAATTCACCAGATCATTCTCCTCAATGACCACGAAAGCATCTTTAGGTTGCAATTCCATTTCCGGATATATGGTTTCCAAAATTTCATGGTCAAATTCAAAATCAGAACAGAATTTTTTGAATCCCATCAGAATCTCCCTTGGGTAAGGGTATACTGTTGAGCTGGGATATACCAACATCAGCTTTTGATAATGCTGCAACCTACAGACCCCTTCAGAAAGTGCGTTATAGATGTCATTTTTAAAATCCTGGTAAATGGTGGAGACTTTGTCGCCCAGTTCTGGTATTTGATTGTCTACAATGATCAAGCGGTCCGCTGAAATCTTTTCCAGACACTCCATTACCTTTTTGTCCAAATTATAATGATGGAGATTACTGTCCTTAAAATGGGGCATGATTACATAATAATCATAGGCATCCATGTTTTCATTTAAAATGTTCAAAAGAAGGTGGGGATCGCAATGATAAATATTAAGGTCAACCTGGGCATCAGTACCCATACTGTCAATAAAAGAATTATAGGTTTTTAACTTATAATTGCTCAATTTATTCAATAAAAAAAGTACTCTTAACTTGGAGAATGATACGTTTTTAGCAACATAATAACCTTTCCCCTTGACAGAAAGAATGATTTTTTTCTTTTTAAGCTGATTATATGCCTTTTCAACCGTATCGCGGGACAAATAATGCTCCTCACTGATTTCATTGATGGAGGGGATTTTATCTCCCACCACCAATTGACCCATTTCTATATCCTCAATGATGGAATTGATAATTTGATGGTACTTGGGGATTCGCGAATTTTCATCAAGCCGAATAAGGGTCTTAACTTCTATCATCTTTGCGGTTTATTGTGGGCCGAATAATTATTAATGCTTTTTTGAAAGGGTTAAAATTAAATAAATAAACTGTAATAATTAAACTGATTCCCTATTTAATCAAAACTCCGAAAATAATACCAGCAGTTTTAAGGTTGGTGGAGGAAGCGTCTGGCCATTCGCCGGGTTTAACCATTGATTCCTGGTGGGCATGGGCTTTTGGTCTTTCCATAAAAAACAAGGAAATGAAAAGGAATGCTAATAGAAAAACCATTCCCTGGATCGATTGCTTCTTCATAAATTAGGTGTAATAGGGTTCTTTTCCGGATTATAATGTAAAAACCGTTTCCAGCTTTTTTACTTTCGGAGAAAAGTCAGGATTGGTTTCCATAATATCCGCCATATGGGCCCACCATTTTTTCATAACAGGATGCCCTGATAGTCCGGCAGTTTGGGCATCATCGGTCAATTCCTGAAAAGCAAACAATGTCCCACTTTCTCTGTCCAGAAAGATGTGGTAAGAAACTATCCCGGATGATTTCAACAATTGGGAAAGTTCCGGCCAAATTTCCTGATGCCGCCTTTCATATTCTTTTTCATTTCCGGGAATTAACTTCATGGTAAAAGCCACTTGTTTCATGTGTTTATAATTTGTTCTTTAGGGGTCACCCCGATTAGTCGGGGCAGGCTATGGAATCTCGCACCTGCCTGCCGGCAGGCAGGTGTTTGATAATCATTCCTCCGTGTGTCGCTGGCGTCATGCTCGATTTCATGTGTTTATAATTGTTTTTTATTTGCCACATGGAATCTCGCATGTTTGATAATCATCCCTTTGTGTGTCGCCTGCGTTATGCCTGTCTGCCTCAGGCAGGCTCGATTTCATAATAATAGAAGAGAACAATTTTAGATTTGGGTTTAATTAAGCCTGAATGTACAAATTCCCAATAATAAAACTATCCTGTACATGGGGAATTCAGGTATTAGAAGAAAAATTCTTTCGGCGTTTTGACCTGAATACCATCCATCCCACCATCACACCCACAACAAGCAAAATGCCGATCCAAATCCGATTATTGTTTTTAAGATTAAAGGTGAAAGACTTGCCTACCAATACTTTAGCCGCCCAGAAATAAGGCAATTGATAAGTTCCGGGATTCTCCTTTAAAAAAAGTAATTTGGCTTCCTGTAAGGCTAGGTCTGTTGGCTTACCCTGAGCAAGAATTTCATAAAAAATTTCTGATAGGCGGAAGGTAGCCTTATTGTCTATGGGCCAAAGTGTGGTGATACTGGAAGGAATTCCTGCCGCGGCAAAGCCCCTGGCCAGGCTGAAAATACCTTCTCCGGGCACATTCCTCCCTACCCCGGTATTACAGGCGGAAAGAATGATGAGTTGTGTGGGCAATTCACCCAGCAACTGCAAATCAGAGACCAACATCATGGAATCAGCAAAATATAGGGTCGGTTCGGTCCCACTATCGGTGGCTTCTGCATGGGAGTACAAATGAACGATATTATTTTGGGACAACTGGCTCAGGAATTGTTTTTTGGTAGCTTGCTGACCAGTATACAATTGGGCGCTTGAAAAATGCGCCTTCAAGCGGTCTAATGAACGATCGGATCCCAAAAGAGCCGTCTGCTGAAGATGGTCCTGGAACTCTACGGGAGCCATGCCCAGCAGGCTTGCGGTTTGCGTCCTGTTCATCTTGTTGTTTTTCAGAAGAAAACCAGCGGAATAAGTATAACTGAATGCATGGTCTTCGAGAAGGAAACTGCCTGAATTTTCAGGGTCCTTGATCAGCAGTTCAAAAGGGATAAAATAGTCATCAGGAGAAATGAGTATACGTTTATGAGTTAGCCCCAATGGCTGAAAAAAGGATTGATACAGGCCATGAGCCAATTCAAGATACCGGGAAAAATTCTGGTTTAGTTTACCCTGGCCCGAGGTCAGGGAAAGCAATTCCTCTGCCGCGGAGGGGAGCTGCCCGATGGGCATTTTATGAACCGCCGCCGTATCCATGTCTATGGTAAGTGCATACACATCTTCCCGCCCAACAAAATATCCCAGGTAAGCCTGATCAGGTTCGAGGACCCTTTTGGTCATATCTTCCAGAGAAACGACCGTGGTGTCGTATTTGTATTGGTAATAATTGGGATATTTGACTTCCAGTGATTTTATGAATCTTTCATAATCATCCTGGACTAGAAATTTTTCATGGGACAGCTTTTGAAAGACCGGGCTGGATGGGGGCGTTCCAGACAATTTATTTTCCAAGGAAACCATTTCCGTTTTGAGTGCCTGTTCTTTTTCCCCATCTTCTTGGCTCAAAAACTGTTGGGCACCCAGTTCACTCAACTTATCATTTAGCAAAACCGCACGGCTTTTTTCAAAAAAATACAGGGCACTTTCAGGGTCCCGCATCTGGTAACAGGTCTCGATCGCCAATTCATACATTTCTTTGGATTCTTCCCGCCAGTAAAGCTTGGACTCGTCATGACGTTGATTCCATCGCATAAGATTGATGGAGACATCTGCCAGTTTGAAGGTTTCTAATGCGGCTTTAAGGTATTCTTCCTTACCTTTACTTTTGAAATAATTCAACAAAGTTTCGGCTTTGTTGAAGTACAAACTAAAGGTAATATATTCGTTTCCCACACCTATTAAAGCATCTTTTGATGGGTTTTTCAACAATAATGTGTCAGCAAACTCCATGGGTAGGGCAATAAAGCCATTCTGAAAACACTTTAAGGCTTCACCATAGTTATTCTGAACAAGATGAAGGTATCCTATATTATTAAGTACGGTAGCCAACCCGATATTGTCGCCCAACAATTTAAGGAACTCAATACTTTTTTCATAACATTCCAATGCCTTTTGAGGTTGATCCAATTTCGTGTTATAAATAATTCCAATGTTATTTAAGGCCTTATAACTATCGCTATATTTTAAATTTTTTGAACTATAGTCAACTAATTTCCGATAATAGGATATTGCCTGCTGGTATTCCCCTTCCATCTCCAACAGGTAGCCCTTGGAAAAATAAACCAAGCCTAAATATTTCTCGCTTTCCGTACTTCTCGAAAGGATATCGAAGACCTTGTCCATATTATCCTTGGCCTCCTCAAGCGAATTATTCAATAACAAAGCCTGGATTTTCTGCAAGTAAAGCAGAATGACATGCCCATTACCTTCCCGGTTGCCAGCAAATAAGAGCCCCTGGTCCGCCAATTCCAGCGTTCGGTGGTGCTCTCCTTTATTCAGAAAATGGAGTAATAATTTTTCGTAGGAATTTATACCAATTTGAAACCTTCTTGGATACGCTTTGGCAATAAAAATACAACTGTCCATGTATTTTTGAAACGTCTCATCTTGATTGATCTTTTCATAATAAAACCCCAGGTTAAAAAATAGAACTGCTGAAAAAGAGGGGTCAATATTGGGATGGTCTGAATTTTTACAGTACCTCAATCCTGACTCCAAAATGGCCAGTCCCTGATCAAAATTTCCAATTTTACAATTCCAGTCTCCCAGCCGGTTGATCAACTTCAGATAAGTGCTGTCTTTCTGGTCATGGGATTTTTCATAAAGAGAAACCAAGGATTCCAACTGCTGTAAATGAAATGGAAGACTGTCCGGCTTCTTTTCGTGGTTGCGAACCAAAATTTGGTATTCCTTTTCCCAATCCCGAGCAAGGTTATTCCCTTGGGGAAAACTAATGGAGCCGTTTAGAAAACAAGCTCCTAAGAATATGGACCATAACAGACCTTTCATGATAATTAGAATCAGGATTTTGGCAATAAAATGCTATTTTACCTTAGATTCAGATGCTTCTAGCAATACAATCCATCAATGATCTTATTATTCAACTCAGCATCATATTTAAATAAAGATTGCCCTACTTCATCTTGAATGAAACCTTGTTTCGTTCTGCTTCCCTCATCGGAAAGGATCAGGTGTTTGAAATTTGCCGCTATTTTTCCAGTAGCTTTTGCTGCCGCAAAAGAAGAACCAAAAACTGTTGGCGGTCCCGCTGTAACATCTTGGCCTTTTCCGGTTTGTTTTACTTTAAAAGGAATTTCAAATCGGTCATTTTCCAAATCCTCAAGTATTTGGTCCGCTACAATACCCAAGTCCACCACTTCAGGGGAATAATTCTGATTATTGCTGATCAGCCTGGATCCTCCACCATTGCTTAAGGTCGTCACAACAATTATATTTTTTATGGAACTTTCCATTTTATTACCAAAATATGCCGGAAAAAAATGGTGATCTGATAGGTTCCTTGCATCTTTGGACGGTCTTACCTTTGCGGGGAGATTCTCCAAGAAAATTTCATCATCTGTCGGTGAAGCATTACCAGCTGCAGCTACAAAAAAAATCCCCTTTTCGGCTAAGGAAATCGTGATTAACTCTTTCAGGGGTTCTAAAACATCTACCTCATTACTGTAAAACCCCCAACTAGCATTGATGATTTTTGCACCATGTTTTTCAGCAAACCGAATGGCGCAAACCATGGAAAATAAATTACCCACACCATTTTGATTGTGGGTTTTTAAATTCATGATTTTTACCGACTTACCAGCAGCTTTAAATTGCTCGATTATTAATGCGTTCACCAAAGTCCCATGCCGACCTGCGTGATCGTCATTTATTTCGTATTTTCCGTACTGGTATCCTTCCCCATTTTGTTCTTCAACAAGAAAGTTAACTCCCCGAATATGCCGAAATTCATGCGTATCGGGGTCTTCAACTTTCATTTGCCAAAGGTAATCCTCAGGAATAACGTCCCTATTTACCCCTGTATCCAATACCGCAATCAGCACTTCTTCCTGGTCGGAATATTGCTCAGCATGAACCCATAAGGGTTCATAAGCCGCTTTTTCCGGCATGGTTTCTTTATGAAAGTCATTTTTATAATTATAAATAAAATCTCCTTCACCTACCCTGTTCTGACCGGTGTGAGAACGTATTACCCTTCCAACTATTTCCGAATTTACATTTTTCCAGAGTTCCACATTTTGTGCGATTAAACCGGGATCTCGCTCAAACTCAGCAAATTCCTCTTCTGAAATCTCCCCTTTATCAACAAGGTTCTTAATTTCCTTATTGATATCATTCCGAAAACATTCACAGCCAGAAGGACTCAGGCCATCTTTTAAAATTACCACCATTCTATCCTCATCATATTTGGGGAAAATGGAACTTGAATTGTTATTGGTACCAGCCATAAATAATCGAGGGTTTAATTAAATAATTAGTTTAAATATTTACTCAAATAATAAAATCACTTTGGTCTTATAGTTGGCTTATTTTCAAAAAACATAGGTAATGTAACCATATGGAATTAATATAACAAATTTAATATGGGTTATTTTAAATACAATCTTCCAATTATTGTCATTGCAAAAATAAGTTTCACCTCACAGACAGGTTGCCCCCTTTTCTATAAAAATCAAGGTCCCTGTTTAATTCATCCACTTTATCTTTGAATTTCCTTAATTCCTCCTCTAAATAATCTGCCCTGGATAACTGATCTCTTAAACCTATGACCTGCTCGT
>JBBDSB010000511.1:0-24023 GCA_040905205.1 Cyclobacteriaceae bacterium | reverse complement strand
CATGTTCGCGCTGCATTTTTCGGGTATGCCGATACAACATAAAGGAACGCATGACCTTAAAGTATCCGGCATCGAACAATTCCTGTTCTATAATATCCTGGATTTCCTCGACAGCCCAAGTGGTTTTGGGTGCTAATCGGGTTAAAATTCTTTCCAATAGATGAGTGGGGTAAAGTGCTGCTACACTCTGGAAACCTTTCTTTAATGCATCTTGGATTTTATAAGGTTTGAAAGTTTCATATTCACCGTTTCTTTTGATCACAAATTGCTCCATAAGTTGAGGGGTCGGGGATTTTGAAGATTTAATGAGGAGAAAAGTACTGATTTGAAAAATAAAAGACAAACCTATCCCTTATTTTAATAGATGATTTAAATCATACTTTTTTGTCTTAAATTAAAACGTTGGATGTTAGGGGATTAGTCTGAGAAAATGTACTTTTATAGGCTCAAAAAAGGCGGGTTCCACAAAGAATTATTAAGGAACTAGCAGGTATAAAACATACCCCAAAAATTCAAAAATGGAATTGAAAAATTATCGTTGGGAATTACTCGAAAGGGAAATCAAACGTTTAAAATTTGAAAAAAACGCAATTGTGTTGGCACATTATTATCAGGAGGCAGATATACAGGATTTGGCAGATTTTGTGGGAGACAGCCTTGAACTCTCCCGAAAAGCGGCAGAAACCAACGCTGATATAATCGTATTTGCTGGGGTGCACTTCATGGCAGAAACAGCAAAGATCCTAAACCCAACCAAAAAGGTGATACTGCCGGATTTGGCTGCTGGATGTTCTCTATCGGATACTTGTACTGCCGAGGCTTTTCTGGATTTTAAAAATCAATATCCTGACCATATCGCAGTAACTTATATTAATTGTTCTGCTGAGGTTAAGGCTTTAAGTGATATAGTATGTACTTCTGCCAACGCGATAAAGATCATTGAATCCATTCCGAAAACTCAATCCATAATTTTCGCTCCCGACAAAAACCTGGGGAAATACCTCATAAAAGTAACCGGAAGGGAATTGTTGTTATGGGACGGTTCATGTGTGGTTCATGAAGCCTTCTCCATGGCAAAGCTGCTTGAATTATGGAAATTATATCCCCATGCAAAGCTTATCGCTCATCCGGAATCAGAATCCCACATATTGAAAATAGCCCATTTTGTGGGATCTACCTCAGCCATGCTGAGATTTGTAAAAGAGGATACACACCAGCAATACATTGTCGCTACCGAAGCTGGCATCTTGCACCAAATGCAGAAAGACGTTCCGGCTAAAATCCTGATTCCGGCTCCTGCAAACGAAGATAATACCTGTGCCTGTAGTGAATGTGCCTATATGAAATTAAATACCATGGAGAAACTGTATCGGGCGATGGTAAATGAAAAACCTGAGATTATCCTGGAACCATTAATTCTGAAAAATGCCCTGAAACCAATTCAAAAAATGCTGGCCTTATCTTGATCCTCCAAAATAATGAAAACCGATGTACTTATTGTGGGAAGTGGAATTGCGGGTTTATCCTGTGCGCTTCATTTATCTGAATGTAATCCGGATATTCAGGTTACTGTTTTAGACAAAAGTTTTGACCAGGAGTCGAATACCCGTTATGCCCAAGGAGGAATGGCCGCTGTTCTAAAAGATAACCCGGATTCCGTTGGGGATCATATGCGGGATACCTTGGCATCGGGAAGAGGTTTTTGCATACCGGAGGTTGTTGCCAAGGTCGTAAATCAGGCCTCTGGCCGTGTAACTGATCTGTTGCGCTGGGGAGTGGAATTGGATAAAGATCATAAGGGAGGGCTGATTCTTGGGCTTGAAGGAGGACATTCCAGGTCGAGAATTGTTCATAATAAAGATAGAACAGGGTTTGAGATCCAGCAAAAGCTTTTGACAAAGATCAGACAACATCCCAACATTAATCTGATGCGGGGGATTTTTGCCCTGGATCTGATTACTCCCACCACGGATAAGGGATATCAGAATTATTGTGAAGGTGTAAGCGCATGCAACCTTGGATCCCGAAAAGTATTTATGATTGGTGCTAAAGTTACCATACTTGCAACTGGAGGCAGTGGGCAGTTGTTCGAAAGGACCACCAACCCAACTGTAGCAACAGGTGATGGGTTAGCCATGGCAATTAGGGCAGGTGTTAAAACCAGGGATCTACATTTTTACCAGATCCATCCCACTGCTTTCTTCAATGGCCGTAACGGCAAGGCCTTTTTGATCACAGAGGCATTACGGGGAGCCGGGGCTCATATTTTAAACCATAAAAAAGAAAGATTTTTATTTCTGGGGGACCCCAGAGGAGAACTGGCCACCAGGGACATCGTTACTTCCTTGATTCAAAATGAAATGCAGCACTCCGACATGCCTTTTGTTTATTTGGATGCAAAGCATTTGGGATGTGAAAAACTGTTGGCTGAATTTCCCGGAGTTGTACAATACTGTGCCGATCAGGGGTATGATATCACTGATGAACTGATTCCTGTTGCACCTGCTGCCCATTATCAATGTGGTGGTATTGAAACAGATAGTAAAGGACAAACCAGCATGGATCGTTTGTTTGCTATGGGAGAATGTGCTTCCACAGGACTTCATGGGGCCAATAGATTGGCCTCCAATTCTCTCCTGGAAGCCTTGGTTTTTTCAAAAGAAGTTGCAGAAACTACCTTGAAAAGCGTCAATAGGATTGAAATCCAGGGGCAGCCGTTTCAACCCCAATTTTATCTGCAAGACAATCTAGAAGGTAATGGGCATAAAATCCCAACTATTCTTTTTGATTTAAAATCCCTGATGTCACAATTGGTGTTAACGAAATCCACAACACCTGAAGTGTTGGAAAACATCCGCAGAAAAAGCCACCAATGGAAAATTATCATTGCTCGTTATTATCAAAGCGCATTATTTAACCAGTCCTTGTTTGAATTAAGAAATCTTATTGAGGTTTCTGAAGTAATGTTGATACATAAAAATAAAAAATATAATGTGGAGCATCACCAAAATATTCACCTTTGAAACTGCTCATAGAATAACCAATTATGTTGGATTGTGTAATCAGATCCATGGACATTCTTACGAATTGCATGTTACTTTGTCAGCACATGAATTGGGACCTGGTGACATGTTGATGGATTTCAAAGTTTTAAAAACCTTGGTTCAGGAGCATGTTGGTGTTGTACTTGACCATAGTTTGGTTCTGAAAAAAAACATGGATAATCAGGCTTTATTCAATCCATCTTACTTTAAGATTTTCTGGATGGAAACCGAACCTACAGCCGAGAGATTGGTGGAATGGATGGCTGGAATCCTTATTCCACTTTTACCCGACAAAGTGTCTTTGCGGAAACTTAAGCTTTACGAAACGCCCACCAGTTATGCGGAATGGGAGAACTTTTAAAGGTTACAACTGTATTTTTTTAAAATTTATTGTAATTTAAATTACTGTCTTCCGAGATCAAAAGTCATGGAGCTTCCCGAATCAGTGGATAAAAGAGGCTGGGTACTTTCCACCATGGTCATGGTTTCGGCAAAAAACCTATGCTCATATGTCAGCCTTTATAGTTATATAAAGTAAATTTTGATGTTTAATAAGTCTGATTATCGGTCAGTTAAATAAAATAAATAACAACTTTTACATGGGTATTCTCTTTAAAATATGACAAAAATCATACTATAGGGTGATTAAGGTTAAAGTTTTCCTTTTGAAAAATGGGGTACTTTGAACAAATATTAATGAATGCAGAGGGTTATGAATAAGGATCAACCAACTTTTACTTCTCATAAAATGCTCTTCCTGAATACGCTTGCTTTTACGATTTGCTTTGCGGCCTGGATGTTCAATGGAGTGACAGTTACTTTCTTAGTCGATAATGGTGTATATAATTGGGATTCCGTACAAATAGGATGGCTTTTGGGGATTCCGGTATTAACGGGATCTATTTTTAGGTTACCCTTAGGTATCATGACCGATAAATTTGGAGGGAAATGGGTTTTTGGTGGACTTTTGCTGGTAAGTGCCATTCCCATGTATTTATTGCAGTATGCCGATTCATTCATTGGTTTTGCGCTTTGCAGCTTTGGCTATGGACTTACCGGGGCAGGTTTTGCTGTAGGTATTGCTTATACTTCTATTTGGTATAATAAAGACTGGCAAGGTCGTGCATTGGGTATTTTTGGTGCAGGCAATGCCGGAGCAGCTATAACTACCCTTCTGGCTCCCACAATTCTACAAAAGCTGACCAATAATGGAGAGGAAATAGAAAATTGGAGAAATCTTCCTGTCATCTATGCAGGGGTATTAGTGGCAATGGCCATCATTTTCGTCTTCTTTGCCGATAATAAAAAACCTGAGAACCAGCGAACTTTAAAAAAGCTTATGCAGCCTTTGGGAAGTCTGCGGGTATGGCGTTTTGGACTTTACTACTTTTTGGTTTTTGGCTGCTTTGTGGCCTTCTCCCAGTGGCTGGTTCCGTATTACGTGAATGTTTATTATTTGCCTCTTGTAACAGCAGGTATATTGGCTGCCGCTTTCAGCTTTCCTTCAGGAGTAATCAGAGCCTTGGGAGGCTGGATGTCTGACAAGTGGGGTGCCAGAAAGGTGATGTATTGGGTATTGGGATCATCCTTGGCAATTAGCTTTTTATTGATTTTTCCCAGGATGGAAATTTATTCTCCGGGCAATGGAATTATGGCTAAAAAAGCCGGTGAGGTAACGGAGGTGACTGCTGAAAAAATTGTAGCTGCTGGAATTGAATACAGCTTGAAAGCCAATAAAGGCGCAGATTTTGAATCTCTTGATAGAGACCTGTTTCTTCCCAGTAAAAACGCGTGGCAGGAACCTGTGGTGGAAATAGGTCAGCAGGTGGAGAAAAAAGAATTATTGGCCAAAGGAGAAACCAAAATATTCTTTCAGGCTAATGTATGGGTTTTTACCATCTTGGTGATCATCCTCGGAAGCATTTGGGGTGTAGGTAAGGCGGCCGTGTATAAACATATTCCAGAATATTTTCCGGATGAAGTTGGAGTAGTTGGAGGAATGGTGGGGGTTTTGGGTGGTCTAGGAGGTTTTGTGTGTCCTATCATCTTTGGATATTTACTCGAAGGATCTGGACTGTGGACCAGTGCCTGGATGTTCACACTAATTCTTTCGGCAATTTGTTTATGGTGGATGAACAGAACCATTCAAAAAATGATGCATAGGGAACAACCAAAACTCATGCGCCAGATCGAATCAAAAAAAGAGAACAAAACTGATTAAATTAATATTATTATGAAGGTAAATCTGGAAGAATGGAATGTTGAGGATCCGGTATTTTGGGAAAAAAAAGGTAAAAAAATAGCTTACAGGAATCTCTGGCTCTCTATCCCTGCTCTTTTACTATCTTTTGCAGTTTGGATGATGTGGAGCATTATAACCACCAAAATGAAAGAGTATAATTTCCATTTTGGAATGATCACTCCAGATATGTCTGAAGAAATGCTGAAAGAACAACTGGCGGTAATTAATAACCTGTATTATACCTTACCTGCAATAGCCGGACTTGCCGGAGCCACCCTCAGAATTCCGAATTCTTTCCTTATAGCACTTGGCGGTGGACGCAATGTAGTATTTACCACTACCACTTTATTACTTATACCTGCTTTCGGAGTAGGTTTTGCCCTGGCAGATCAAAGCACACCTTACTTTACATTTGCTGTACTGGCCCTGCTGTCCGGTTTTGGCGGAGGGAATTTCGCATCATCAATGAGCAACATCAGTTACTTTTTTCCGAAGAGAATGCAGGGTACTTCTCTTGGTCTCAATGCAGGAATTGGAAACCTGGGAGTGGGGATTATGCAAAAAATGATTCCGTTTGTTATTGGGATCTTTCTTTTTTCAGCGGTTGTCAGCGGCGGTGAAGTTGTAGAAGATCAACCTCTTGCTGGGTTACAGAATGCTGGCTGGATATGGATTCCTATTCTTATTGCAGCTGTAGCAGCTTTTTTTGGGATGAACAATGTGGTAACTGGAACTCCTAAACTTCCAACTACCCTCCAGGGTATTTCAAAGACTCTTTTTATGGTGGTTATTGGGCTGGTAACAGCTACTGTAGGATCATATTTGCTGGTAGGGCTTGAGATCAATATGTGGATGGTGTTACCGATAGTGGTAATACTCACCCTTCTCCTTATGAAATATCTTAGTCCGGGAGATATTAAACAAAGCCTCAACAAGCAGTTTTCAATTCTTAATGATAAGCATAACTGGATTATGACTATTATCTATACAATGACTTTTGGTTCATTTATCGGATTTTCAGCTGCTTTTCCTAAACTTTGCCAGGATATATTTGTGTATACAGATCCAGAAAATCCTCAATTTACCAATCCCAATGCGCCTGATTTCCTTACTTGGGTGTTCATAGGACCGATGCTGGGGGCGTTGGTAAGGCCGGTAGGAGGTTGGTTGTCAGATAAAATAAACAGCGGCTCCCGGGTTACCACATACAGTACTATAGTTACGGTAATTGCGACATTGGCAGTGGCCTATTTCGTAGTACAGGCCAGGGATAGTGCGAGCCCGGAGATTTATTGGTGGCCTTTCTTTGCCTGTTTTATGGTTTTGTTTATTACTACAGGTATTGGGAACGGTTCTACTTTTAGAAGTATTCCCTACATCTTCAGCAAGGAAAAAGCGGGTCCGGTTTTAGGATGGACTTCAGCAATTGCAGCGTATGGAGCATTTATTATTCCGCAGGTATTTGGGGAACAAATCCAAATGGGAACTCCTGAATTTGCATTGTATGGATTTGGTGTTTATTATATCATTTGTTTATTGCTCAATTGGTGGTACTACGATAGAAAGGCATCAGGAATCCAATGTTGATTCTATATTGTACCTTCAAAAATATAAAAATTTTAATTATTGTCAGGTAAAACTAAATGATATTGGTAATTTCCCCTACATTGAAAATAAAATAGGTGCCAACTTATGCTAAGACTATTTCAAACCCTAAACCGAGTGGCGGTGATCAAAGCCACTATTGCTGTAGTCATCGTCGGTTTTCTGGTTTTACTAGGATCACGTGATCTGCAAAATTTTGATCCGGCTTTAATCTCTTATTTAATAGGTACCTTATTTGCGGTTTTTGGCATTGCATACCGATATTCTGTGTGGCTACAAAGACCTCCAACCCGGCTTTACTGGCGTAGGAGTATGAGCTTTTTGTTTAGTAAGGATTTCATTCAGTATGCCTTGCGCTCCATAAAACTGTTTTTTAAAAATATCCTTTTACAGCGGTTCATCGCCCATCGTAGCAAAACCCGGTGGGTCGGACATTTTCTAATGGCCATCGGCTGCCTATTGGCATTTGCCATTACCATCCCACTTACCTTCGGCTGGATCCACTTTGAGCTAAGACCAGGTGATGATGTTACCTACTACGCCAAAGTATTTGGTTTTGATGCTGGAACCTTTCCCTTGGGCTCTGTCCAGGCTTTTGTTGCTTTTCATGGGTTGGTTTGGTGCTCGATTTTAGTCATTATAGGATCCGTGATGATGATGAAAAGAAGGGTAACTGATGGTGGCTTAATAGCAACTCAGTCATTTTCCGAAGATTTATTGCCCCTTATCCTGCTTATAGCCATTTCGGTAACTGGGCTTGGCATATCCTACGATTATACGTTTCTCCAAGGCAAGACCTACCAGTTTATGGCCGTTACCCACGCCATTGTAGTCATTCTGTGGCTGGTATGGCTACCTTTTGGGAAATTTTTCCATATTTTCCAGCGGCTTGCCCAGTTGGGTGCAAACCTGTATAAGCAGGAAGGGGAACGTAGAGGAATGGCAACCTGTGATCACACGGGTCAGGAGTTTGCTGCCCAATTACATGTGGATGACCTCAAGGCCCTTACCAAGGAACTGGGATTTGATTATGAGAAAAAAAATGGCAGGAACCATCTGGATCTTAGTCCGGAAGGCAAGCGGTCGGCATTGGCCAAAGCTCATTTTGAAGCCAGAAAATCATCAGGGAAATTCTTTGGATAAAAGTAAAAACAAAAAAACAGCATGGCAAAACTTCCATCATCAGTTAATGATATCATAGATAAATTTGGCCCACATAAAGCATATCCTCCCCAGGGAGGCTTTGAAGGGAGTCATGAACCTGATAAGTTGGTAAAAACCCACTGTTGCTATTGCGGCATGCAATGTGGTATTCAGCTCAAAGTCAAAGATAATAAAATCGCAGGTTTTGAACCTTGGATGGAATTCCCATTTAATGAAGGTCGACTTTGCCCAAAAGGGATACAGCGATACATGCAAAACAACCATCCTGACAGGCTAATGGATCCCATTCAGAGGGTGGAGGGTAAAGGTTTTGAGGCAGTGAGCTGGGAGCTGGCCATGAGTAAAACCGTTAGCGAAATCAAACGCATTCAAGCCAAATATGGAAATGATGCATTTGCCATGTTATCCGGTGTATCACTTACCAATGAAAAGAGCTATATGATTGGAAAATTCGCCCGCATAGCTCTCAAAACTGCCAATCTTGATTACAATGGCCGCCTGTGTATGGTAAGTGCCGGTGGAGGTAATAAAAAAGCCTTTGGATTGGACAGGGCTTCAAATAGCTGGGCCGATTTAAAACATGCTGAAGTAATCCTTGTCGCAGGAGCCAATATCAGTGAAACCTTTCCGACATTAACACATTACATCTGGCAAGCAAGGGATAAGGGTGCCAAACTAATCGTCGTTGATCCACGGGTTATTCCCCTGGCGAGAACGGCAGATTTACATCTACCTATACAACCAGGTGGGGATAGCGCCCTCTTTGGCGCGATGCTAAAAATCATGGTGGATAATGACTGGATTGATCATGATTTTATCAATGATCATACCTCCGGTTTTGAAGAAGCCCTTGAAGCGGTAAAGGATTATGATCTAGGTTGGGCTGAAAAGACAACAGGGGTAGCAAAGGAGCAGATTTTAGAAGCGGCAACGCTTTGGGGCAAAGCCAAAACCAGCTTTTTACTTCATGCCAGAGGTATAGAACACCACAGTAAAGGAGTGGAGAATGTGTTGAGCTGTATCAATATAGTATTAGCCTCAGGTCGAATTGGAAAACCCTATTGTGGGTATGGTACTATTACCGGACAAGGAAACGGCCAGGGTGGAAGAGAGCATGGACATAAGTGTGATCAGTTGCCAGGGAATAGGGATATTACAAATCCAGAGCATAGAAAATATATTTCAGAAGTCTGGGGAATAGAGGAGAAGGATATGCCTGGAAAAGGCTTAACTGCTTATGAACAAATCGAAGCCATCCACAGAGGTGAAATAAAGGGTATGATTTCTATTTGCTTCAATCCGCTGGTTTCATTGCCAAACAATAATTTTGTTAGGGAAGCTTTAGAAAAGCTCGAATTTTACATCTGTATTGATACATTTCTCTCTGAAACAGCCCGACACGCTGACATAATCATGGCGGGTTCTTTGCACGAAGAAGAAGATGGCACCGTAACTACCGCCGAAGGGAGGGTGGTAAGGATCAATGAGGCTATTTCTCCTCCCGGAAATACACGCAGAGACGGTCAGATATTGATGGAAATTGCTGATCGCTTAGGTGTCGGTGATAAATTCAGTTACCCTACCAGCGAGGATATATTCAATGAATTAAGGGTGGCATCCAAAGGGGGAACAGCTGATTACTTTGGGATAACTTATAAAAAAGTCGTGGATAATATGGGCATTTTTTGGCCCTGCCCTTCAGAAGATCATCCGGGGACACCTCGCCTTTGGGAAGACCGAAAATTTAAAACGCCTGATGGGAAAGCTCATTTTAACCCTGTTTCCTACAGACCGCCTGCTGAAAGAACCGATAAAGAGTACCCGATTTTACTTACGACAGGAAGGGTGGTCTCTCAATACTTGAGCGGAACCTCTACACGTAGAATAGGCAAATTGGTAGATCAATATCCTGAGCCTTTACTGGAAATACACCCAAAACTGGCTTTCCAATATGGAATAAATGACAGGGATATGATAAAAGTAATCACCAGAAGGGGAGAGGCCGAATTTCCTGCACAAATTGTAGAAACCATTAGGGAGGATACTGTTTTTATTCCTTATCACTGGGGGGGAAAACAATCTGCTAATCAGCTGACAATCGGCACACTGGATCCAATCTCAAAAATACCGGAATTTAAGGTATGTGCCTGCCAGTTAATTGTTACGGGCAAAAAATCAACACAAGAACTTACTGACACAGCTTATCAAAGCTATACATAAAGGGAGGAATGAGTAATGACAGAAAATTAAAATCTAAAAACTGAAATTATGCCGGAAACCAATTATAATCAAGAAATGGCCTTTTTTGTAGACATGCAACGATGTATTGGATGCCATGCCTGTGAAATGGCCTGTGCTGAATGCGAAACTAATGGGCAGGAAAGTATGATCCACGTAAATTATGTAAACCGTGCTGTAAGCACACAAACCACCGTTCAGGTGTGTATGCATTGTGAAGACCCTACCTGTGCCAATGTTTGTCCTGCCGACGCCATTCATCAGGATGATTTTGGTGTGGTTCATTCCGCCAACACATCCAGGTGTATTGGATGCTCGAATTGTGTGCTGGCTTGTCCTTTTGGGGTGCCTAAAAAGGAGGAAAAGGCAGAGCTAATGATGAAATGTAATATGTGTTATGACAGAACAAGCGTAGGTAAAAAACCAATGTGCGCGACCGTATGCCCAAGCCAGGCCCTGTATTATGGTACGGTAAAAGAAATAGAAGAAATGAGACCCGATAGTGTCCCTGTCAATTCTTTCAAATTTGGAAATCAGGAGGTCAATACTAAAGTGAATGTGATGATGCCAAAAGGTACCCACACATTAATAGTTGAATAACCAATTCAATAAAATGGACGAAAAAAAACCTGATAAAATACCCAATTGGAAAAGTGATTTTCCGATACAGAAAAAAAAGGCCACTCATGTGAGCCGCAGGGAATTTGCCAAATACCTGGGTCTGTTTTCCGGGACACTTGCCTTAGGGAATGGAGCAATAGTGATTAAATCCCTTTACTTTCCTGAAGAAGCGTTACAGGGAGAACATTTTGTGTGCAATCAGGCTGATGTACCTGTAGGTGAAATGTTCCAGTTTGAAGTAGCGGGCACTGCAGAGGTACCGTATATCCTTATCCATCTGGAGGATAATGAGTGGAGGGCATTCGAACAGAAATGTACCCATTTAGCTTGTGCGGTTCGATATAGAGCGGATATTGATAAGATAGAATGCCCATGCCACAAAGGGTATTTTAATCCCCGAACAGGAGATGTCCTTCAGGGACCGCCCCCAAGACCACTGCCACGATTGGCCGTGGTGGTAAAAGAAGGGCAAATATATGTGAAAGCAAAGGATCAGGAAAAATTCATTTAGCCATGAGTAACTACAGAAGATCGCAAAACCAGGCGCACCCCAATAAAACCAATGCATTGATGACCGGAATTCTTGTGCTGCTTATCCTGTTTGTCAGCATTCAGATTTGGTTCCTATTTGGGGCACTTAACAATGCGCTAAGAGAAAATTTTAATTTTGCGCTTACCACTTTTATAGGTTCGTTTATTTTAGCTGTTGCCTCATTTTGGTTGCTTCGCTACCTACCTGATCCTATTGACACTCCAGAAAATGAACTATAATTGCTACCAGAAAGCTTAGAGCATCACCATCAGGGTCGGTGGATCCATCTGTGCTTAGCTCAATGGTTGAACCTGCGGTTGCTGTACTTTTCAATACCGCCGACAAAGTGACCAAAGACAGGCTTTACGAAAGTGCGCTGCGCGTTTATTCAGGGTAAAAGACGCATTGGAAAAACACCTGTCCAAGCGTACCAAAGAGCTGTTTGACCTGGAAGACAAAGTCATCCTGTACGACCTGACCAACACCTATTTTGAGGGTGAAAAGCGGAACAGCCAGCTGGCAAAATTCGGCAGGAGCAAGGAAAAGAAAGAGGAAGGCATGAAGCTTCAGTTTGAAAAAAGGTTTGAACAGGAACTGCAAAAGATACATACCGCACTGCACAGTAAGGGAGGCGTGAAAAAAGCGGACAAAGTCCACCGGCGGATAGGCCGGGCAAAACAAAAATACCCGTCCGTCCAGCAATATTATGACATTACCGTGGGCAGTGACGCAAAAACAGGCCTGGCAACCGAAATCAACTGGGAAAAAGACGGAAACAAACACCGGGAAAAAAATGAAAGCCTCGGTATCTATTTTCTCCGTGCCAACCTGGATGTACATTGCCCGCCGATAATTTTAAGCGTATTTACAACAACCTGCAAACCAAACACCAGCCATTTACCAAACGAAAATCCGTAGTACACAAACTGAAAACCGAAAAAACAGAACCTTCCGAGCGGATAGCTGCAATGAGGGTTAACTCATGCAACGACAGTTTTTTTGAGCGCGCAATAATTTGATTTTGTTGCCAATCCAACTGACAACGGTATGTCCCGCGTAATTGTGGGTTTTCAAATATTCAACGAAGATACAGTAATAGGTTCCCTATAATTTAATAAAAGGTAACATTGATTTTATAGATTTAAGCGGAAATATGGCTTAGAATTAGGTTTCATATTTGCAAATGATCGAAATGTTATAGATATCTTAATTCTCAACATTTTTAATAATAATATTATAACATCCCTGCCACCACTTTATTAATGCAGTTGTTTTTTATTTACCACTCAATGTTAACCAAAAACAATTTCATTATGAATATAAATCTATTAAACGATGGGGCTAGGCTTTTTCCCCACCGTGCATTTGTCATGGTATTTTTATTCATTACCTGCTGGAGTTTGCAGGTGCTCGGGCAATCGAGGTTGGTAAGTGGTACCATCACTGATGATTCCGGAGAGCCTGTTATTGGTGCTAGAGTAGTTGTGAAAGGCCAAGAAGCTTACGGTGTTATTTCAAATTTTGATGGCACTTATAAATTTAATTTACCAGCAGATGCCGATTCACTACTGGTGAGTAGTGTGAGTTATGCTACACAAAGCGCGTATATTGGCAATAGGTCCGTATTTGACTTTGTCTTATCTGATGACCTCAAGCAGCTGAGCGAAGTAGTGGTAACAGCACTCGGAGTTAGGCGGGAAAAAAGGGCACTGGGTTACGCTATTCAAGAGGTGGCAGGTGAAGATGTATCTGAGGCAAGGGAAACTAATCTTGTGAATTCACTTGCTGGTAAAGTAGCAGGCGTGAATATTACCAGTGGTAATTCCGGCATTGGAGGTTCATCCAGAATTACAATTAGAGGTGATATATCATTGGCGAATGATAATCAACCACTTTTTGTAGTAGATGGTATACCAATCAACAACCAGGTATTTGGATCTTCTCAAAGTGGACAAGATATAGACTTTGGTAATGGAGCTGCTGAAATAAACCCAGACGATATAGCAACAATAAGTGTATTGAAAGGCCCAAGTGCAGCAGCCCTTTATGGCTCTAGAGCTGCCAACGGGGTTATTTTGATTACGACAAAAAGTGGCAAGGGCACAGAAGGTTTTGGAATTTCAGTAAATTCTAATTACGCTGCGGAATCAGTGCTTAAGCTTCCTGATTTTCAAAATAAGTATGGGCAGGGCCGTGGAGGCGTTTATAATATTGGAGATGGCGGAAGAAGTTGGGGGCCATTAATGGACGGCAGACTTATTGAAATTCCCGTGAATACTATGTTTCCCCCCACTGAAGGAGGTGAAATTGTTGAATGGGTACCTTACCCCGATAACGTAAAGGAGTTTTACGAAACCGGTCATGCTTTCAACAATAATATTTCCCTAACAGGTGGCAACGAACAGGGACATTTCCGTCTTTCTTATACCAATACCCAGCAAACAGGGATTGTTCCTAATACAGATATCGAAAGAAATAATATTTCTGTTAAAGCAGGTTATAATTTAAGCAATAAATTAACGCCGTCCATTGTAAATGCTAATAATGACAAAATCCCTGTAAGATTCCGATACCCGACAGAGCAGCAAGCCCTTAATAATGACAGCTACGAATCTGCCGTAGCACGTCAGGGCACGGATGATATCAATACCAAGGTTTGGTGGGATAAATAATTTGGTTTCACCTTTTAATAAATTCACTAGCCCTTTGCTAAATATTAGCATGGGCTAGTTTCTTCTAAATTCTAGTCAAATGAGTAATGTCAAATATTTAAACTTATTTATCGGTATAATTGCAATCATTTCACTTTTTGTATCATTTTCAACCATAGCACAATCCAGATATTCCGGTGCAGTTTTTGCAACTAGGTCAGAAGCAATTGCTGAAAATGGCATGGTAGCAACCAGTCAGCCACTAGCCACGCTTACTGCTATCGAAATATTAAAAAAAGGGGGTACTGCCATGGATGCAGCCATAGCAGCAAATGCTTTGCTGGGGCTGGTAGAGCCCACTGGAAATGGGATAGGTGGCGATATTTTTGCGATCGTTTGGGATAAGAAGAGCAAAAAACTTCATGGCTTTAATGGAAGTGGTCGCTCACCCCATGATTTGACATTAAATTATTTTAAAAAGAATAATCTCAAAAGCATTCCTTCCTATGGGCCTTTATCTGTCTCCGTTCCTGGTTGTGTAGACGGATGGTATCAATTGCATGGGCGATTTGGCAGTTTACCAATGAGCGAATTGTTGGCACCGGCAATTCAATATGCTGTGGAGGGGTTTCCTGTCACAGAGGTCATTTCCTTTCTTTGGGAAGGTTACTCAAAATCTTTGAGTAAGTTTGAAGGGTATAGAAAAACCTACATGCCGAATGGTAAAGTACCAAAGAAGGGTGAAATCTTCAAAAACCCGGACCTGGCAAAATCGCTGAAAACAATTTCAAAAAAAGGAAGAGATGGTTTCTATTCCGGAGAAATGGCTAAAGTTATTGCTAATACTGTGCAAAGAGAGGGTGGTTTTCTTTCTGTAAAAGACTTGGCTGACCATAGGGGGCAATGGGTAGACCCTATTTCTACCAATTATCGAGGATATGATATATGGGAGCTCCCCCCAAATGGACAGGGAACAGCCGTTTTACAAATGCTTAATATATTGGAGGGCTATGATATTAAATCCATGGGATTCGGTAGCGCCGAGTATATACATCATTTAGTAGAAGCAAAAAAGTTGGCCTATGAAGATAGGGCAGAATATTATGCAGACCCTTCTTTTGCTACTCTCCCTATTGATGAATTAATATCAAAAGAATATGCTGAAAAGCGCAGACAACTTATCCATAGTGAAAGGGCCAACAATGAATACAAGCCTGGTATCATGAAAGAGGGAAAAAACACCATTTACCTAACAGTAGCTGATAAAGACGGAAATATGGTGTCTCTTATACAAAGTAATTTCTCAGGTATGGGCGGAGGTATAGTGCCGGATGGCCTTGGTTTTAGTTTGCAAAACAGAGGTACATCTTTTAATTTGGAGGAAGGTCATTACAATACCTATGCACCGCATAAAAGGCCTTTTCATACTCTAATACCTGGTTTTGTAACTAAAGATGGTGAGCCATTCATGAGTTTTGGTGTAATGGGGGGTTCCTTTCAACCACAGGGCCACGTTCAGGTCCTTGTCAACATAATCGACTTTGGTATGAATATTCAGGAAGCGGGAGATGCTTCCAGAATCAAGCACGATGGCTCATCAAGTCCAACAGGTGGGCAAATGACCAATGGTGGATATGTATCTATAGAAGGAGGATATGACCACGGTACCATCATGAAACTTGTTAAAATGGGTCATAAGGTGGGCTATACTGTAAGGGGTTATGGTGGTTACCAGGCTATTAAATATGATAAAGTTAATCAAGTCCATTTCGGTGCGTCAGAAAGTCGTAAAGACGGGTACGCGGGGGGCTACTAAACTGTTCCTCAAAGCAATGATTAACTAAAGCATGATGATATTGAAAAGTTTGTATTTACCCACCATTATGCCAATGAGCGCCTCAAAACAGAAAAGACCAGGGTAATAATTCGGCCTGCGGGGAAACGGACGATTTTGGCCATGATGATGCATATGATCAATATCTGAAATACGCATATCATACTAACGCTTAAATCAAAATCCAGTAGGATTTTGCACAATCCGATAATCAATACCGGAACAAAACAACCATGATCCTAACCACACATTGATCACCTTTGAATTAAATCAAATTAATCAAAGGAAAATGGATAACGTAACCTTAAGCACGTACACCCCTGAGGAACTGACAGGGATCATTCACAGCGCAATCAGGGAGGCTGTCTAAGACATACAGCCCCAAGCCTCCATCCCACAAAGTGAAACCTTATTGACCCGGAAGGAAACAGCGGACAAGCTGAAAATTTCCCTGGTTACCTTGAACGACTGGACTAAGCGGGGACTGATTCAATCCTATCTTATTGGGGGACGTGTATTGTATAAGGACAGTGAAATAGAAGCATCCCTGTATAAAACCCAAACTGTAAAATACTGATCCGATGGCACCAAAAAAAGAAATGGCACCAATCGGATTAGATCCCATTGATGCCGGAACCGCTTTAGGTATCGAATCAAAAGCAGTATTCAAATATAGCTATTATTTAGGATACCTATTTAATCAAAATGTTGAAATCTTAATTTTTGCAGGGGTGGAGGCCTACACAGGATGAAGACCTATAAAATCCCGATAAAAAGACTTTCAGTATTGCTTTATTTCTTTCTGCATTGGTTGCAAATCAAACTGTATTTGGAAAGTTCAAAGGAAATTTGCCTGAGGAAAAAACAAAGGTGGTTTTCTTTGATACGGAACAATCCCGGCACCATGTTCAAAAGTTTTACCATAGGGTATGTAAGTTGTTGGGAATAGAAGACCCGGCAAATTTTCAAACCTATTGCCTGAGGCAGTACACCCCATCCGAGAGACTGGAAATAATTGATTTTTTTACCTGCGTAGGCTTATTTCTGGTATTTATTGGTATACCGCTCGTAGAGGACCTGTTGCTCATTTTCCAAAACGATTGTTTTTCCATTCACAAACGCATAAAGCAGATCGTTGGACATCATGTCCAAGGCGTCACCTTTGGAGACGAAAAGCGTAGCCCTCTTGCCGGTTTCCAAACTGCCCACCTCCTGGTCGATGCCTAGGATTTTTGCCGGATTCAAGGTAATCAATTGAAGGGCAGTCTCCTTCTTCAAACCATGTGCCACTGCACTTCCGGCATAAAAAGGAAGGTTTCTTGCCCGGCCCAGCATGCCCGCATGTGATATAGCCACCATAACTCCTGCTTCGGTAAGCAAATAGGGAAGTTTGAACCTTTGGTAAATATCCTCGTCAGCACCATCAGATAAACCATGTACCGGCGGCAAAATGACGGGGATGCTGTTTTCACTTAGAAATCCGCTGACATCAAGAGCGTCATTTCCAGTGATCAGAACAATTTTTTTCACTCCATGGCCCTGGAAAAACCGGACCGATTCGATTATTTCCTTGGCGTCTTCGGTGTGAAGCATCAAAGCCTTTTCACCATTAAACAGCCCCTGTAGGGCTTCCAATTTCAGGTTATTTTCCTTTTGATCCAGTTGGGTGTAGTTAGCTGCTTCCCGTAATAGCAGGTCGAGTTGATCTACTTCCTTTTGGTAATCTTTGTTTTCCTCTTTTTGAACCACATTGGTCGAATAATCAAAATTACCCTTCCTTTTATTGGGCCAGTTAAGGTGTATGGCGATATCCTCTTTCAAAACCGCATCTTCCCAATTCCATCCCTCAAGGTTCATTACGGATGAAGTTCCTGGAATTCTACCTCCTTTCGGAGTGGTTTCTGCTATTAAAACACCATTATACCTAGTCGGGGCTATTAATTTGCTATCGGTGTTATAGGCCACCAGGCTTCTGACATTGGGATTGATATCCCCGGTTTCGTTGAAATCATTCATGGCCCGGATGGCGCTGACTTCCTCCAGCCCTAAGGAGGAATTGGCCAAGATAAAGCCGGGATAAACATGTTGTCCACTGATTTCTATTACTTTGAATTTGGACAGATCACCATTTTCGCCGTTGTTTTCTTCTACTAGGGTGATCCTTCCCTTCTCAAAGCCTATTAAGCCGTTTTCAATCACCTGGCCGTTTCCCACATGAATGGTCCCCCCTTTAAGCAATAGGGCTTGCTCTTGGGCTTTTGCAGGTTGTGGCACCTGGGCATGGACAAGGACTGCGAAGGATTGGGCAAGCAGGATTAACAATAGTTTTTTCATAGCTTAAAAGTTAAGGGTTTTGGTATCCACCGTAAGATCATCACAGTGGAAGTAATGTTTGGTTTTGCTTTTTGCCTTTTGTGTTGGGCCTCCTTCTTTTTTTATTTGATTCATTTTCTGGATCAATCTGGCTTTCTCGGCTAATATCCATTTGTTCATTTCGGCATCTTTATGGGCGTCATAATATATGGTTCCATCCAGGACCGTTTTTTCCACCTTGGCGTAAACTGAGAGAGGGTTGTCTGTCCAAATGACCACATCTGCATCTTTTCCCACCTTGAGGCTTCCCATAGTCTGATCCAAATGTAGCAATTTGGCAGGGTTGAGGGTGACCATCTTCCACGCTTCTTCCTGACTTACCCCACCGTATTTGACTGCTTTGGCCGCTTCCTGATTGAGTCTCCTTCCCATTTCCGCATCGTCCGAGTTGATGGCCACTGTCAGGCCAGCCCGATGCATGATGGCGGCATTGTATGGTATGGCATACCTGACCTCCCATTTATATGCGTACCAATCAGAAAAGGTAGACGCGCCAGCGCCATGGGCTTTCATGATATCGGCCACCTTGTATCCTTCAAGGATATGGGTAAAGGTATTCACCCGAAAATCAAATTTTTCTGCCACCTTCAACAGCATATTTATTTCAGACTGAACATAGGAATGACAGGAAATGTATCTTTCTCCCCGAAGGATTTCACCAATGGTTTCCATGGCCAAATCTCGTCTGGGGGCCACTTCATTGGCTTTGGCTTTAGGAGATAAACGGTTATAGGCCTCCAGTTTTTCCAAATATTCCACCGCATTGGTGAAGGCATCTACATATACCTGCTCCACCCCCATTCGGGTTTGTGGATAGCGGACAGAATTGGGGTTGGAGGATCTTTTTACATTTTCTCCTAGGGCAAATTTAATAAAAGGAGAGGCTGCTTGGATTTTCATTTCCTCCGGATTTTTACCCCAGCGCAGTTTGATGATGGCTGACTGCCCACCGATGGGATTGGCTGAGCCATGCAAAATCTGCACGGCGGTCACTCCCCCGGAAAGGGCGGCATAAATGTTGATGTCGGTAGGATCGATGGTTTCTTCCATACGGACCATACTGGAATTGGTGGCCAGGTCATTGATGGAGGTAGCCGCAATATGGGAATGCTCATCGATAATTCCAGAAGTGACATGCTTCCCGGTAGCGTCGATGGTTCTGGCAGCTGGAGAAGATAAACCCTGCCCAATCCGGGATATTTTACCTTCTTCAATCAAAATATCCGTTTCTTCCAAAATCCCCTCCGCTTCATTGGTCCACAGGGTGGCATTTTTGATTAAAAGGGATTCCTGTTCGGGAACCTCCAAATTGCCATGCCCAATAAAGGGGTAAATAACTTGGCCCAAAGTTTTGGCCTCTTTTTCTTCATTCGGCTTTGTTTTTTCCGGGTCGGCATCTTCTGTTCGAGTGGCCTTCCAGTCTACCCATGTGCCATCAACGAGCTGCCCAGTGCCTTTGAGGATGCGCTCCTCCAACCAGCCTGATAGTCTGATGGCACCCTCTTCTTCAGGGGGAGAAAATGCAAAAGTCACCGTGGTTTTATCTATCTTACTGGAAACCGCAATTTCCGTGGTATCGGAAACCTGGATTTTGGCTTTATGGGTTCCCGGTTCCCCATCAATTTCCAGTGGATAGGTGTTTTGGCCGATCAGCAGATCATACTTCCCCGAAAGATCCGGATGCTCCAACGCTTTAAAAGCATAACGTTTACCCTGAACCCAGTTTTCCAGGATAATGGCTTTTTCTTCAAATATGGGTTTTGAAGTAATGATGAAGTTGGCCAAACTATTTTCTTTTAAACTGCCAACCAATTCAGCCGCATTGATCATGGCGGCCGGGGTATGAGTCATGGCTTTCAATGCCGCACTTTCCGAAAGGCCATTTTCAATGGCTTTCCTTATATTGGGCAAATATTCGTCTGATGATTTCAGCCCCTCAGCCGTGAAAGCAAAAGTCAGGTCGTTATTTTCAAGGATGGCCGGGTTGGTTGGGGCAAGCTCCCAATGCTTCATATCTTTCAAAGATACATCTTGGGCATCCAACGGATCCTCTACATCGAATGCTTTGGGAAAATTGATGGGTATGATCAATTGGGCACCTGTTGATTTTACCTCATCAATTTGCTGATATTCATCACCCCCACCTTTAATAATGTATTGAACGCCAAATTCATCCCCCAACTTGTCTGCTCTCAAAATTTCCAGCCACCCGTTTGTATCAAAAATCTGGGGCAGGGTCTGGGCCGCATTCCAGGCTTCCAGTGAAAGGTCTTTAAAGGAGAGAGGATCTTGATTGGCATACCATTCGGCATCCAGGTAAGTTTGCCGGATTAAGGCGATGAATCCCATTTTGGAAATCGGGAAAGTTTGTTGGGAACTGCCTTTGGTAAAAGAATAATGAGTGGCCGCCTTGGGCATTAAAAGTGATTTGTTGTCAGAATCCGTATTTAAACTTACCAAACTGGAGGTACCTCGGGCCAAGCCGTCCGCTTGGAAGGCAAGTACCGAGCCAAAGCCTGCCTCCCTGAGTTTTTTTGCAGATTCTTCATTGTAAGTGAACAATTCGGAGGCGTTGGTTTCGGATTTAATGGCTTCATTTGCATTAAAAGCTCCTTGGGTTTTGGAGGCGATCTGTTCTGTTGCGGAATAGGGAGAACCTGAGGATGGATCGTTCTTCATTGAAATCCCATATTGGGTATAGGGATCTATCCAGGAAGGGTAAACGTATTTGTCCTTTAGATCAATTACGGCATATCCTTTGGGGATGCTAAGGCCTTTTCCGGCTTTTTCTACGAGGCCATCCCGGATCAGTAAAACTGCTTTTTCGATCGTGGATTGGTAATCTACCACCAAAGTCATGTTGGTGAGTGCAAAGGCCCCTTCCCTATTGTCCCTGACATCATTGGTGGGAAAAGTCTCCTGTGCCAGGAGGCCGGAATGCATGGATAAAAGGAGAAATCCCCAGATGGTATATTTAAACATAATGGATATCGGTTGTTTTCCCTAGATGCAAAAAGCAACAGTTGAAATTATTCATGTAGATATTTAAACTGCGGAATTTTTTATCGATCGGCGCAAAAGAAAATTAATCTAAATACTTCAAAGAGACCGATAAATATAAACAATTAATATCAACTTTTTATGCATCGGATGGAAAAGCCAAAATGCTTGGAAAGGGTATTCAGTTCCGATAGTCTGGTGACAAATTACCTTTGGCAATTGTGGTATGTAAATAAACATTATCTATCCCGAAAATTTCTTGTTTTAGATCCTCTTTTTTAATTCTTTTTTTTGTAAATTACTTACGTTTCTCCAGTACTTGTTTAAACCTAATTTGTTGATTTTTTTTTTACTACGATTTCTCCATAAATTCTCACCATTTAACCAAAAGCCATGAAAACTAAAAAACTAAAAAAAATTCTTTTTTTAAATCAAAGAGGATGGCCCCTCTGTGGGTAAGTTTTATACTTATCTTTGCCTTATCCTGTCATGAGAAGGTGTTTTGGGATCCTGAAACCAAAAATCCACCTTCCCTGGATTTCTTCGAAATTGAACCCGGAAATTTTGTGGGGGAATATGGCGGGGCGGAGTGGCAGATTAGCTTGCCCCATTCAGCGATCTGGAATTCCTTACCCTAAAGGTATTTAATGTTTTACGCCCATGGGATCGTTGATCCTGTCCCATATGAACCTGTAGAATTGCCAGATGATATAATAGATGGAATTCCCGTGGAAGACATTTTAAAGTCCAGAGGATTCGGATATGCAAGTACCAGTTACAGGGACAATGGGCTTGTGGTGTTGGATGCCGTGGAGGATATGAAAAAATTGGTAGAGCTGGCTAAGGTTTTTTTTAGGCTCCATCCCGATTATTCCCCTCCTGATTTCCTCTTTCTTGGCGGTCCTTCCGAAGGGGGCCTGGTCACTGTAAAAACAATTGAGAAATACGGCGATCTTTTTGATGGTGCTATTGCCATTTGTGGACCCATAGGCAATTTTCAGGAGCAATTGCAGTATAACGGGGATTTTCATGTTTTGTTTAACTACTTTTTCAGAGAAGGACTTTCGGCTTATGGTATTGATCTGGGAAACCCCAGGGATGGGGTGCATCCTGATATAATGCGAGAATGGAAGTTCGAGGACCTGCAAGATAAAATTATTTTCCTAATGCAGTCTTACCCCGAAAGGGTCCCACAGCTGTTGAATACGGCAAAGGCTACTGTGGACATGACAGACCCTGTGGCCATGGGAACTGCTGTACTTGAATTGTTAAGATTTAACATTATGATGACCAATGACGTGAAGGAAAGGATGAAGGGAGTACCCTACAACAATAAAAACACGGTATATTCTGGATCTCTCAATGATGAACTGTTAAATGAACTTGTACAACGGATTGATGAACCGGATTATAAAAGGGTTAAAAACAATATCAGAAAATATGAAACTTCGGGTAAGCTGATAAAGGTACCTCTGGCAACCATTCATACAGAGGGGGATTATATCATTCCCTTTTGGCATGAAACACTATATTCCTCCAAAATCTTTCCTGAAAGGAACAGGTATTTGCACAAAAGCATTCCGGTTGTCAATTTTGGACATTGTACCATTTCTGTGGAGGATATTGAGGAAGCCCTGGCTTTCCTCATAGGAAATGTAAATTCCCTCAACTAATTTCAATTGGCTGAAACGGAGTGTAAGAAAATGCGATAATATGTTGGGAATAGCCTGCAGGAAATCTTCTGTAGGCTTTTTTTTGGTGTGCCGTGCATGGCAATAACCTTCCCCCAAAAAGCGAAAAACCTCAAATACTGAACTCACAAGGGTTTCTGATTAGCGGGATTGGCATATAATACGTTTGTTGTAATCTAAAATTCCTTGGATTATTTACAAAAACCCAACTATTATTTTAAAACATTTGATCATGGCTGTTTTATAATTTATTAAATTATAGTTTTCTATGGTATAATACCGATATATCAAAAGGTTTTACCAATAGTTGTTGTATAAATAATTTAAAATTTTTATATTGGTTTATTGATCAAGCATTTCAATGTTTTTTTAGAAGAATATTAAAGCCGAAGAGAAAAGAGCGTGAACAGATACCTCCTTTTTGGTCCCCGTTACCGAAATCGAAGCTAAAGCGAAAATGATGTTGTATTTTGTTGGTACGAGGTTTTTCGGTCTGACGGGTTAGAACCGTCTGACCGATACAAACACGCTGACCAATACTTCCAGCCAAATGATATACAGACGATAGCAAATTTAATAACCTACCAATAAGACTTAAATGCGTTTGAGACGCTGTTGAAATGATAGTAGAAGCAATGGAAAAAAGTTTTTTGATCGATCCAATAAACCAATCCTAAGAAAATTAATAATTAAAATGTATCATCCTGGCCATTGAATTTCTGAAATTAAATTAGTATTAAAGCTCTAGGATATTCTATTACGTTACAAAAAATCTGAATTTTATTTTTTGGTCAATCATTTAAAAATTCAGACTTTCTGAAATAGAGCTTTCGCTTAAATGAGCCGGTTAATTCTTTTAATCGGCTCAAATTAATTTTATATTTGATCCGATTAGTTAATATAATTGGCTCATGACCCACAACTGGCAACGGAAGAATCGGAAGGGCACTTGCTGAAAAAGCTTTGTCGCAAGGTCTTAACAAACCCATATTGTTGAGTATTTCCAAAACCATTGAAGCGGATAAGCA
>JBBDSB010000510.1:0-4038 GCA_040905205.1 Cyclobacteriaceae bacterium | reverse complement strand
TTTCCATGGTTTTGCTTTTTTTCATATTGGCACTATCAAAATCCTCATCCTCCAAAATAATGTATTGGTTTTCTTTTTTATATCCTTTTACAATATCTTTCCATTCCACTTCTTCACCGGTATTTTCATTGACCCGCTTATACCTGATCCTACCATGATCATGACTATCCAGCATATCCAATTCTATCCGCCTGCTCTCTGAAGCTGCATACATTTTAATGGGGATGTTGATCAGGCCAAAACTTATTGAGCCATTCCATATTGATCTCATAACAATACGATTTACACCAAATTTAATTTTAAGTGAATAAAACATCCAATTCTATACCACTCTTGAAACCCAAATTGATTAAGCATCCATATTCATCCTTTTTTTTCTCCATATATCCCTGAATTTTCTCTCAAAGGCCTTAAAAAAGAAGCATGGCTTTCTTTTGGGAAAAAATTAATTTATTTTTAACCAAAACGAAAATGGAATGCATTCAAATAAACTTCCCGGCATCAAGCTTTTTGACTTAAAGGGAAAAACAGCCATCATCACCGGAGGATCAAAGGGTCTGGGATATGCCATGGGCGCAGGGCTTGCCTCTGCCGGTGCACAGGTCCTATTGGTCAACCGTAATGAGCAAGAAGGCAAGGAAGCCGCCCACAAAATAGAGGAGGATTTTAAGGTGAAAGCCCTTTCCTTTCCTGCTGACATCACCCAAAAGAGTCAGGTGGATGCCATGGCAGCATTCGCCATGGATAAATTCGGAGGGATAGATATTCTCATCAACAGTGCCGGCATCAATATCCGTGGACCGATTGATGAGATTACGGAGGAGGAATTCAATCAGGTCATGAACGTGAATGTTAAGGGCACCTGGCTTTGCTGCAAGGCGGTAGTTCCAATTATGAAAACCCAAAAAAGGGGAAAAATCATCAACCTGGCCAGTACCTTAGGTTTGGTAGGCCTGGCCAATAGGACCCCCTATACTTCCAGTAAAGGTGCTGTTGTACAAATGACCCGTGCCCTGGGAATAGAGCTCGCCCCCTTCAATATCAATGTCAACGCCATTTGTCCGGGGCCCTTTTTGACCGAAATGAATATCCCGGTAGCTGATACGGAGGAGGTAAAAAAATTTATTATTGGCGCCACTGCATTGGGACGTTGGGGAGAACTGAAAGAAATCCAGGGAGCTGCGCTTTTTCTGGCCAGTGAGGCGGCCAATTACATGGTGGGGTCGATGGTGACCGTAGACGGTGGATGGACGGCAAAATAAACCCATCAGCAAAACCTTGTTTAATCATGAAGCAGAGGTTTTTCTTTTTGTAAACGGGAAGCCTAAATTAATCCAGAGAGGCACAAAAAGAGTATTGAATTTGCTATATTAGTGTATTCAATTATCATTGTCAGTAATATATCCTTTTTAAGCCCAATGACCGAACCGGAAGAAAATAAAAGAGAACCCTGTATTTTTGATAGCATAGGCATTTGCTTCAGTGGTGGTGGATACCGCGCCTCATCCTTTACCCTTGGGGTTTTGTCTTATCTCAACCACATCCAATTCAAGGAGGGCCCTCTGTTGGATAAGGTATCCGCTTTGAGTACCGTAAGTGGTGGAACCATTACAGGAGCAACTTTTACGCAGTCTAAAATCGTTGATCAACCCTTTGAAACATTTTACCATGACTTTTACAGCTTTTTGGAGAAAGACCTGTTATTGGATGAGGCCATAGGTTTCCTGATGGACGATGAGCTATGGGAAAAACAGACCAAAAGAAGAAATTGGATCAATTCTTTTGCCCTTGCCTATGAAAGGCTATTGGTGGATAAAACCATGGTTGACATGTTCCATATGAATGCCAGTTTAAAGCATGTTTGTTTCAATGCCACCGAATTTACCTATGGGTTGGCTTTTAGGTTTCAAAATACCGGGAAATTTGGCAACTATTATCTCCAATGTAATGAGCTGAAAGCGTTTTCTGAGGACATCAAATTCTCTGATGCCATTGCCTCCTCCTCTTGTTTTCCGATTGGATTTGAACCCCTTGTATTCCCGGATGATTACAGTGAAGACCATACTGCTTCCGATTATAAATTACTGAAACAAAAACCTGATTTTAAGGCTGGAATAGGGATAATGGATGGAGGTATTGTGGACAACCAGGGGATTGGCAGCATGATGAATTTTATCGAAGACACCATGAAAAAAGCCTCCATTAATTTAATCATGGTAAATGATGTGGGAAGTTTCAGAATGGACCCCTGGGTTCCGGAACTCAAGAAAGACAATGAAAATGGAGACCAATCACTGGCCAATGCCATTAACAGGCTGCTTTCGATTTTTCGCTTTAGAAATATCTATTGGATCACGATGCTGGCAGGATTCATCCTGGTTTTGGTCAACGGAATTACAAAAGAAGATCCGGCATTGGATATCATAGGCGGTTTGTGCATGGGCATAGGTTTGACATTAACCATTTTCGGGCTGGTTACCATGTATGGTACTAAATACCTGAAAGCCTTTTTGGGGAAATTTTTTAAGCGTATGGTTCCTCCAGTTTTATTGGACGACTTGAAAGCCCTTAAAAATCTAAATATTTCTACCATAAGGCAGATGATCATTGAAAGAATGTCATCGGCCCTGGTGATGGTCGATGACATTTTTCTGAGGCAATTGAGAAGGTTAAATTATGACTTGCTTTATGCCCGTTCAGACCTTCGGGAAAAAATCATTACCACAACGGTATACCAACTCAATGGAGAAGAACATTCCATCAGAAATAAAAACCAGGATGCTTCTTTTTTGGAGGAAGGGACTGAAAAAATCAGAGCCTCTTCCCTGATTGCTTCTCAAACCCCTACTACACTTTGGTGGGATGCCAAAGATAGGGAGGTAAACCGATTGGCCAATTTAGTGGCCTGTGGCCAATTTACTACCTGCTTCAATTTATTGGTGTTTATTAAGAAAATGCCGGAAAAAAAGAAGACACCTGCCATCATTAAAATGAGTCTCCAATTAGAAAGGAATTGGGAGCAATTTAAAAAAGACCCCTTGTTCATGGTATGAAATTAAAAAAGAAATGGGGTATTTTTTTAAAAAACCGCTTCAATTCCAGCTAAAAATCAAGTAATTTTAAGAAATTATTAATCATCAAAACAATCATTATGAAAAAAATTGATTTACTGTCCCAATGGGAACGTAATTATAAAGGTTATTTCATGGCCATAGGTATCTTAATTTCCTGTTTTGGATCATCAACTGTAATGGGGCAATCCGGAAACACAGAAAATGAAATCATTGGCAGATGGGACCTTACAGTAGATAAAAACGGAGATCAAGTGCCTTCCTGGTTGGAAGTAAAACTTTCCGGAATCCGAACCTTAGTGGGTTATTTTGTGGGGGATAATGGAAGTGCCCGACCTATTTCCAGGATCTATGTAAAGGATGGAGTCCTATCATTCAGTATTCCTCCACAATGGGATGATTCGGACAGGGACATGGAATTTGAAGGAAGACTGGACGGAGATCATTTGAAAGGTACCATTATCAGCAGCATGGGGAAAAAACATTCTTTTGTTGGGGAAAGAGCCCCTTTAATGGAGAGAAATGGACCTCCCAAATGGGGGAAAACCATCGATCTGTTCAATGGTAAGAACTTGGAAGGTTGGCATGCCGATAAGGCAGAAAACCAATGGGTGGTAAATAACGGCATCCTCGAAAGTCCCAAAGCAGGTGCCAACCTTATCAGTGATGAAAAGTTTGAAGATTTTAAACTTCATGCGGAATTCAGATATCCGGAAGGCAGCAACAGCGGAATTTTTCTTAGGGGGCGTTACGAGGTGCAAATTGAGGACAACAAAGGAACACCTCCTGCTTCTATTTATTTCGGCGGGGTGTATGGGTTTTTGACGCCCAATGAAATGGCCGTCGAATCTGCGGGTGTTTGGCAGACTTTTGACATTACCCTGATCGGCCGACGTGTGACCATTATTGCGAATGGCAAAGAGATCATCTGTGACCAGATCATTCCCGGTATCACCGGTGGCGCCCT
>JBBDSB010000509.1:0-4039 GCA_040905205.1 Cyclobacteriaceae bacterium | reverse complement strand
TTTCCCAATTTTTGGCTTTATTTGATTTAAATGGTTTTGTATGAGAAATCTAAAGTTATCATTAATTACTATCTTATTTGTTTTTAGCTATTTAGCCGATGGTTTGTCACAGGACAAGCCGTATTCCAATGATATGCAAGAAACTGGCAAAAAAGAAATACAGCGGGAAAAATTATATGGACTCCTGGGCAGGCTCCCTGACAGGGACAAGCCCATTACCGTAGAAGTGCTATCGACTGAGGAGAAGGACGGGGTCATTATAGAAAAACTACTACTGGATATTAATGGCCTGGAGCTGGTGCCTGCCTATTTCTCCAAGCCCAAAAACGCAACCGGTAAACTCCCCGTAGTGCTGTTCAACCATTCCCATTTTGGCCAATACGAGGTAGGAAAAAATGAATTTGTGAAGGGAAGAAAAGAAATGCAGTCGCCTCCCTATGCCATTGCTTTAGCGAAAGAAGGATATGCCGGACTTTGTATTGATTCCTGGGGATTTGGCGAGCGGTCCGGAAGGGCTGAACTGGATATCTTTAAAGAAATGCTGTGGAAGGGACAGGTACTTTTCGGCATGATGGTGTACGACAATCTCCGTGCCCTGGATTACCTGGTTTCCCGGGATGATATCGACGAGGAGCGCATTGCCACCATGGGCATGTCCATGGGCAGCACCATGGCCTGGTGGCTGGCCGCTTTGGACGAACGGATCAAGGTATGTGTGGACCTGAATTGCCTGACTGATTTTCATACCTTGATGGAGCAAGGAGACCTCCGGCTTCATGGTATTTATTATTACGTTCCGGACCTGTTGAACCATTTTTCCACCTCCGACATTAACGCCCTTATTTCACCAAGGCCACATTTAGGGCTGGCAGGGGAGTTCGATCCATTGACGCCCATGGAAGGGCTGAAAATCATCGATAAAAACCTGAAGGAGGCCTACGCAAAAGATGGTGCTCCTGAAGCCTGGAAACTGAATATTTACCCGGTAGCCCATGAGGAAACGGCGAAGATGCGTGCCGATATTTTACAATTTCTGAGGGAATGGTTGTAAAATGGCTTTTTTTGGCAATCCGCACAGAGGCATTTCCTCCTGTATGTCGGAAAAGTTCCGGAAATTACATTTGGTACCTGGAGCAAATAATAGTAGAAAGTCACCAGAGCGATGAAGGACCTTGCTGATTTTAGGTGTTAACTATTTTAAATTTTCTAGTCATTTTTTGTGATTTTTATTATCTTGTATATGCTTCAAAATAAATTTTATGGAAAGGTCGGTCGACTCAGGATTTATCAAAAGAGCCACAGAAGTGGTGGTCAGTCGATTGGATCAGGAGGGGTTTTCGGGAAATGAACTGGCTGGTTCACTTGGTCTTAGCAGGGAACAGACCCACCGGAAAATTAAACAATATACTACCCTGTCTTCGGGCAAATTCATTCGAAGCATTCGATTGCTTAAGGCCTGTGTTTTTTTGATGGAGGGAAAATATTCCATCTCTGAAATAAGCTATAAGCTGGGGTTTGACACTCCTTCTTACTTCAATAAATGCTTCAGAGAGGAACTGGGAACCTCTCCTGGGGAATTGAAAAGGAAAGGACAAATAGATCAACTAAAGGACAAAGAACTTTTCTCCTTTTATCAATTGCCGGAAATTAAGGAAGTCCTTCAATCCAAGGGAATTCGTTTTGAGGTCACTCCAATCAAAAAAAGCGTTGAGGGCCCCCAATGGTTAGCCACAATTAGCCACAAAAAGATATGGCTGATTCTGGGTGTGCCAATATTATTAATTTTCTCTTCAATGTGGTATTTAAACCAGAAGAAGAGCAGGGGAGTTGTGGACCTAGGAAATAATTTTCGCATTGCGGTTTTGCCTTTTTCCAATCAGACAGGTGATTCTTCGATGGGGCAGGTGGGGGATATTGCCAGCAGCTGGATTTCAGGTCAGATTGCTGATTTAGAAGGTGCCCAATCAGTCCCCTATTTTACCGTAAAACAATACCAGTCTTACATTGGCATCCTTCCCGAGGATCCTAATGAACGGCCCACCTTTTATGAATTGGTAGGCGCAAGGTATTTTATTTCAGGGTACTATTTTTTAAAAGGTCAGAAAATTTATTTTGATACCCACCTGGTGGATGCGCATTCTCAGGAACCCACTTATGATCTGCCCATCATTGAAGGCCCAAGGGATAGTATCATGGAGGTCATTGAAGAGCTTCGTCTAAAAATTGCCGGGCTTATCACCAACCTGGAGGAAGTCAAGCTTGGAAAATTAAAACCTCCCAATTATGAAGCGTATCAGTTTTATATCAAAGGCCTATCGGAATTAAGTGTAGGATTTTATCCGTCCGATGCACTCAAATATTTTGAAAAAGCATCAGAATTGGAGCCAGATTTCGTAATGCCTAAGATATTTTTGACCTGGTTTTATCCGGAGAGGAAAAGGGATTCTGTACTCCAAAGCATTGAAGCAATTTCTACTATTACAGATTACGAACGAAGGGTTTACCTGGAACTGTATTACACCTATACGAGGAATTATCCTGAAGCCTTAAAAGTTTCCTTAAGAAGCCTTAAAGACTACCCCCAGGATTATTATTTTAATATGGAAGCAGCACACACTGCCAAATCCCAATTTTATCCCTACCTGGCCATTGATATACTTTCCCAGATCCATGATCCCCTCAACAGTAATGTAGGACTTTTATGGCATTATTTTAAAGTCTGGAATTACACGGAATCCTTGAATATGTTGGGTAGGTATGAGGAAACGCTGGCTTATCTGGAATCCATTCCCAAACAATTTTACAATCCTTCACTTCCTGGGCTATTTATCAAGGTATATGTAAAACTCGATAAGTCAAAGGAGGATGTTGAGGCACTTATCCACCGCTTTGCCCAAAGTAATCAGGTCTTGGAAGCTGAATATAATACCGCTGCAGCCTATGAGTTCGGGCTTAAGGATCAAAAAAATATTTCCATATTTTTCGCCAAGAAAGCTGTAGCGGGTTTTCAGTCTTTGCCAGAAAAAAAGGGGGAGGTTTTTGATCTGGTCGATGCGCTGTACTTATCAGGGGATTTAAATACTGCCAAGGATTATGTGAGACAAAATTTAACAGTGGATCCCGATAACCAGGATTTATTAATTTACTTGGCCCATTTGGATGCTGCTTTGGGGAAAGAAAAAGAAGCATTTGAAAATTTCAACAAAATGGAGGATAACCTTATTGTTTGGCGGAGGCATGAATATGAATACCAATCTGATTATCTGAAAGCCAGATTATATGCCCTTCTGGGTAAAAAGCAAGAGTCCATGAAATTATTAAACAAGGCCATGGAAAAAGGGCAGCTCAAACATTTTTATGATTTTGATAGGGATATTTTTCTGAAATTTTTATTTGATTACCACCCGTTTCAGCAAATGGTTAAGCCCAGGGAGTATACGGATATCACAGATTCGCTATAAATACCATCATACTACCATCAATTACAACAATAGAATTACAATTTCACTTCTTTGATTTCCTACCTTGAAATAGCTAAATAAACTTCCACTTCAAAACTCAAGGTCATGAAAAATTACATTAAAATTTCACTATTTACCGCATTTCTCCTTTTTTGCTGGGAAAGCTCAGGTCAGGAGAGTTTCAAATCAGATTCTAGAGGAAAAATGAAACCCTTACATATTTCTTTGGATAATTTCCCTACCGATCAGCCCATAAATTATATGGAAGGCTGGGGAGGTATGGTTATTGCCGTCAATGAAATGCCGGCTGGAACGGATTTTGGTCCATTATTAAAGGGACTAAAAAATGACAGTTGCCAGGTCCCCCACTGGGGCTACCTTCTTAAGGGGGCCGTTCGGTTAATATATGATGATGGAACAGAAGAAGTGCTGCGGGAAGGCGATATTTTCTATATGCGGCCGGGTCACATTGCAGTGGTTGAAGAAGATGTGAAGATGTTGGATTTTAGTCCACAACAGGAATTTAAAAATTTGGTTGAACATATTGAGAAAAAAATGGCTGAATCACCTAAATGATC
>JBBDSB010000508.1:0-4050 GCA_040905205.1 Cyclobacteriaceae bacterium | reverse complement strand
GAATTATGAGTTCAATGTTTCCAACAGAGATTATGATCATGTAAAATTTGCTACCGACGAATTTGAACAGTTATGGAAAGAATCGATCCCTATTCTTGAAGCAGAGGCTCAAAAGCTTAAGAAAAAAACCTATCTCCGGGACGATTTCACCCCATTTCAACTCTATATAAAAATGCTGATTGAGTATTTCGGAAAGAGGGTTGAGTATGACCCTTACAATATTGACTTGTTGCTACCCGAGAAATTCATGAAGCTAAAATACCAGTCGGATGCGGCTAATCAGGGCTATGCCATTATGATGAAACATAACGGTTGTATTTTGGCGGATGTGGTAGGATTGGGTAAAACCATTATTGCCTGTATGATGATCAAAAAGTTCATCTACGAAAATGGCACGCATACCCGAGTATTAATTGTGATTCCTCCCGCTCTGGAGGAAAACTGGCGAACGACGGCTGAAGATTTCCAGATCAAAAATCACTTTGAGTTCATTACTACCGGAAGTCTTCATAAGATTTTAGATGAGGACAATTATTACTATTCCAACGCTGAGAAGTTTGATATGGTAGTGATTGATGAGTCTCACAAATTCAGAAATGACTATACCAACATGTACCTGGCATTGCAGGAAATATGCAAAAAACCACGTGTTAGACCGGCTGAGAATGGGGATACCCGAAAGAAAGTGATTCTGCTTTCTGCGACCCCTTTAAATAACCGTCCAAAAGATATAGAAAATCAGCTCTATCTATTTCAGGATCGCCGGAATAGCACGTTGGAAAACATCCGAAATTTGCAGGATTACTTTAAGCCTATAAACGATCAATACAAGAAACTTTCGTCCGAAAAGAAATTAAACATTGGTAAGCTTAAGCAACTTTTTCAAAAGCTTAGAGATGATGTTGTTGAGCCTTTGGTTATCAGAAGGACAAGAACGGACTTGGAAAAGAATGAAGATTATTTGGCTGATATGGAGGAACAGGGACTTTCATTTCCAAAGGTTGGCGATCCCATTGCCATAAAATATGAGCTGGATGAGGAATTAACCCGTCTCTTTTTTGATACAGTAAGTTTGATCACCGGATTGGATGAAGAGGGAAATGAAGTAGAAGGCTTAGGCTATTATCGGTATAGGGCTATTGAATTTTTAGCCAAAGAAGAAGATCAAAAAATTTATGGAAACGTAGGTCAAATCTCGGGCCGGCTTTCGGCTATTATGAAAACGTTGTTGGTAAAACGACTGGAAAGTAGTTTCTATGCTTTTAAACAGTCCATCCAGCGATTTCACCGTTCCATAGAACATATGTTAAAGATGTTTGAAAACGATCGTGTTTTTATTGCACCCGATCTGGATATCAACAAACTGCTGGAAGAAAGCTATAGCTACGATCAGATTGAAGAAAAAATAAATGCCAAAGAAGGAAATAATCGGGAGTTTGAAGCCGGTGCTTTTGGCGAAACGTTTTTAGAATTACTGGAGGAGGATAAGAAAAAACTGAAGGATCTCGTGGATCGGTGGGCCAAGGTTAATGAAGATCCAAAACTGAATACCTTTCTTGAGGAGATGGAAAATACTTTTTTGGATAAGAAAAAGAACCCATCAGGCAAAATCGTCATTTTTACGGAATCCAAGGAAACGGCCCAGGAAATTTCGGAAAATCTAAAAAAAGTCGGAGATCACTCCATTTTAAAGATTAGTGCAGAGAATCGTAAACAAATGGAACGCACGATTCAAAAGAATTTTGATGCGAATTACGATCCTGAGAAACAAGAAAATAAATACGATGTGATTATCACAACGGAGGTATTGGCAGAAGGGATTAACCTGCACCGAAGTAACACCATCCTTAATTATGATGTGCCGTGGAATTCAACCCGGCTGATGCAGCGCATCGGAAGGGTAAACCGTATTGGTTCTACGGCCGATAGAATTTATGTCTATAACTTCTATCCATCTGCACAGGGCGATTCCCAGATTCGATTGGTGAATACGGTACTCAGAAAATTACAGGCTTTCCATACAGCATTTGGTGAAGACAACAAGATATTTTCATTACTGGAAGAGAAAGGGGAAGGAGCACTTTTCGGAAATAAAATTCAGAAAGAAGAAAGTGAAAGCCTGAAATACCTTAAGGAGTTGAGGGAATTCAAGAAGAATAATCCAGAGCAATTTGCCGAAATTGAAAAAATACCCAGTAAAGCCCGTTGTGGCAGAGACGGAGATGACAAAAAACTGGCATTTACAAACAGTGATAATGAAACCGTTTCATACCCATTGCCTGAGACTTCCCTGGCTTACCTAAAAAGTGATAACCATCCCGGAGTGTTCTGTTTTATAACAAAAGAAGGAAATACCGAAGAAATTAATTTTCTGCAGGCGGTGAAAATCTATAAAGCTGAACAAGAGGAGCAATCGGTTCCTTTTCACGAGAATCATTACAAGCATACCCAGCGGGCTATGAAGTTTTTTACTACTGAAAAGAATCAGGGTTATTTGGAGGAAGTGACTAAGAAGAATTTGAGTCCGGCAGAGAATAAAGCCTTAACCAATTTAGATGGGATATTGGATTTGGCTCCAACCCGGCAAAAACGTGGCTCTATTCAGCGTTGCATAGAGCTTATCAACAGGGGACGGTTTGCTTCACGGGGATTGCCCAAGTCCGTAAACGATTATTTTGATGCGCACGAAGTAAAAGTTTCAACCATAGAATCCTTCATGGATGGTTTATTTAAAGAAGTGTTGGATCGGTATGATTTATCTGTTCAGGTAGATGAACCAACTCAACAAACCCAAATCCGGGGGATTAAGAATCCAAAAATTGTGCTGACTCAAAGTTTTAGTTGATTTCAAATAGTAAATTTTTCTTAAATGGCCACATCAAAAAATAAAACGGTTCGGGTGCAGGATACGGAGATCTCCATCATTGAGAAGGACAAAGAGGATTTTATCTCACTCAGTGATATGGTCAAAAATTTTGACGGTGGCTCTGCGCTGATCGAACAATGGCTGAGAAATAAGGATACCATAGAATTCTTGGGAATCTGGGAGCGTATCAATAACCCCGATTTTAATTCCCTCGAATTCGAGGGAATTAGAAATGAAGCCGGCACCAACCGGTTTTATCTGTCTGTAAAGAAGTGGGTGTCCGCTACGAATGCTGTGGGAATTTTTGCAAAATCAGGACGCTATGGTGGAACGTATGCCCAAAAAGATATTGCCTTTGAATTTGGAAGCTGGCTGAGCCCTGAGTTCAAACTTTATCTTATTAAAGAGTTCCAGCGATTGAAAGAAGAGGAACAAGAGAAGCTTTCAAACGAATGGAATTTGCATCGTACCTTGGCGAAAGTGAACTATCGGATCCATACAGATGCTATTAAAGAACATATCATCCCTCCTAAAGTGACCAAGAAACAACAGGGATTAATATATGCCACAGAAGCCGACTTGCTGAACATGGCCATGTTTGGAATGACAGCTAAAACATGGAGAGATCAATATCCTGATAAAGATGGAAATATCCGGGATCATAGCACACTTGAACAGCTATTGGTACTCGCCAATCTTGAAAGTTTAAACGCCGAGTTTATTCGCATGGAATTACCATCCGGTGAAAGGCTAAAAAAATTAAATGCGACCGCTATCCGGCAGATGAAATCTCTTGCTTCATCAGCACCCACAAAACAAATTAAATCAAAAAAGTAAACGAACGTTATGGCGTCTCAGGAGCAATTCATTAAAGCACTCGCTAAACCTTATGATAGGCTGTTATTTGCAAAGGATGTGCTGAAACCGGTCTTTGGTTCCAACTTTACGTTAGAGCAGGAATTACGCCCCACTTCAGAAGAGCCAACGAAAACAGAAAAACAGTCGATCAAAAGTGTCGGAAAGTATGGACAGATTACGCTGGATGATGGCCGAACGGTAGCTTGCTATGAAATAGAATTACAGCCCAGTGTTCAAATTGAACAGAGCAAAGTAACCATCCAGCAATACGTCAGAAAACTGCTAACTGCCGGGCAAGCAGCTCTTGTGAATTTTATATCTCCTGA
>JBBDSB010000507.1:0-4059 GCA_040905205.1 Cyclobacteriaceae bacterium | reverse complement strand
TAACAACCGTCCTGATAATACTCTGCCAGTTGTCAAAAAAGATATTTTCCATTATTAAAGCCAATTAAAGGTTAAAACACTGCTTATTCCAAAAACAACATGTGCCAAAACAAGATGAAGATAATACTCTTTAAACTTAATATTCGGGGCATCAGGGTGAACCCATAAGGTGATTTGCCAACCAATAACCCCAATAATCCCAGCTAGGAATCCCAAAAGGAGGCCCGAAATCAAATTTGCCTCCAAAATGGGTTTTCCCCAAATCCAGACAAAAAAGACTAAAAATACAACCCCAACAAAATAATGGATGAGCCAGCCCCAAACACTATTTTTAGACAAACGAATTCCTATTCCCCACCTAATTAACAGGATATTTAATAATTCCGGTTCCCGAAATTGTTTGCCGCGAAGGTTGCTATACAGATAGCTAAAAGCAGTCATGGCAGTGGTTGCCACGATAGCTGGAATTACTATGGATGAAATTGGCATAATCAGAGAAAAGAATCAATTAAATGAGCACAAATATGAAGCCAATCCATTATTTGTAATGGATTTGGCCTATTCTCCCAGGTTGATTTGAATAAAAGTAGCAACACCAAACCTCAGTCCTCCCCTTTTGTAAAGGCCATTTTCAAAACCTGCCCCAACCTCTACCCTGAAAATCCGGTACAGGTTATCCAAAGAATAGCCCAATTCCCAGTAATGTGGTGAATTTTGGGTTTTTAGGTAGTTAAAAAAAAGATTTTCCCTTACGCCGGAAAACCTGAGAACAGGCAGTTGGGTAAACAAAAATTTCCTGAACTGGTAATGTAGAATACTACTTACATAGGAACCTGCCGTACTGTATTGGTAATAATCCAGAAAACGATAATTGCTGGCCGCCCCCATATTACTGAAGATGGTCCTGTTTCCTCCAAAATGTTTAAAATCCATAAAATACACTTGCGGACTATCAAAGAATGTACCGGCACGGATATTTAAATCCAATTTTCCGCTTACTCCAAAATTAATCGCATGGGTTATTCCCAATTCCAATTGATCGAAAATTGCCGCATTTGTGCCAGCAAAAGAGGATGGATTACCCTTATTGTAATTGAGGTTGATCAATGGTGCGGTTTGCATCAAGGGAAATTTCCGCCCGTTCCTGATGCTGTATTTCAATCCGGGCCTCCATTCAAGGGAGGCATTGAACAGCAAGGCATGGTTATTATTAAAAGCCTGGTTCCCGGCTTCCTGGTTGCTTGGCAGGTTGGGGCTGTAAGTACGTTCCGGTCTATTGTAAAAACTGTAATCAGAATTGTTTTCCAAATTCACCCTTTCTTCCAATCGGAGGTGGGTCCTGTAGGTAAAAGCATCCGCGATGCGATGGGCAAAATACACTCTGGCAAAAGTTTTCTCATAAAGTTTCATGTTGTTCTGCCTAAAAAAAAGAGAATAAAGGGCATTGACCTGCTCATTGATGGGGTTTTCCTCATTGTATTGATAAATGAACCTGCCCGCTTCCAAGCCCCAACTGTACCCCGGTCTTCCTTTGGTCACCGACCTCCTGATATGTAGGGTGCCATAGGCTTTTTGGCTGGCAAAACCATACCTGAACTCCGGTCCGAAATTCCAGGACCTTAAGTGGTTGGTCACACTATCTGCCATTTTTGTGCTGTTTTCAATCCTATAGTAACCAGAAAAGCCGATTTTAAAACCTTCTATGGTATTGAAGGACATTTTGGTCCAATTGGTATGGAACCCCGCTGACCTTCCTTTTCCAAAATTGTAATTTCCGCCTGTCAGGAAATCAAATGGGTGAAATTTTCTTTTGGCTTTTTGGGCCACCGAGTCCACATCACTTTCCTTTGCAGCTTCCACTATGGCCAAACTATCATCCCGGATGTATCCATTTATTTCCTTTTCGGTCAGTGGTGCCGGCCGTATGCTGTCCCAATATGCCAAATCCCTCATTTTAGCCAAAGAATCCACCTTGTAATTTCTTTCCGATATGACCTCAGCTTGCTCCCTTTCCTTCAGGGTCTCTTTTTCATAGGCATTGACCATTTTCCTGAAATCCTTCCTACTCATCTGATCAGCCTCTGCCAACTGCTCTATTGGACTTGCGGTTTTATCCCTTATCCTGGCCTCTTCAGGAACATCTTCCACTTTTTCATCCAGGATTTCCGTTTCTACCATTAAGTCAGGATTTAGCCTTATATCGTAATTTCTGGTAGAAGCCAGGTATTGGTATTCACCGGCAAATCCAAAAAACTTTCCCCCGAAAGTGTAGGTATGGGTCAAGGGCATCCAAATCTTTTCTTCCACCGGAGCGTATTGCTGGGTTACCCGAATATCAAATCCCATCAGCGAGGTTTTCAAATTAATGCTATGGATGGCCCATAAATCCTCAATTATATAAATATAGCCGTCAAATACCTTTTCTCCTTTTGATCGTGGAATGACCCTGATTTTATTGACCAAGACTCCATTGTCGAAAAAGTTTCCTTCCAACCTAAAACGGTAATAGACAAAGGCTGACCTGGAAAGAGGTGAAACAACGCCGTTGATCTGCTCATTGTAAAAACTGGCGCCAATGTATGGAGCAGGTGATGTCTGGTTGTTTTCACCACTGGTCCTGATGCTGATTACTGTTTCTGTAATTTCATTGGGCTGCTTAAAGTGAATTTCGGAAACTGATTCCGAAGTATAGGCTTCATTGAGCCCTACCCCCTCTTCTTTTAGTTTTTTCTTGAGGAAAAAAGGTGCTTTGGTGAGCTCTCCCGTACCCTTGATGTACACCATCATGCTGTATTCCTGAACCTGAAGCCGATGAAATTTCGCTTTTGAAATCGCTTTTCGGATGACGGTAAGTGCCGGATCCTCCTGCCCCCCTTTTACCTCTACTTCCTGTAAGGCAAAAGTCTGGGTTTCCAGGATGAAATCCATGGTAATCCAGCCCTCCTTAACTTCCACTGTCTGCAACTTGGATTGGTAGCCCAGGTATTGGACGATGATATCATAATTTCCAGGGGAAAGTTTCCATTCAAACATCCCATCCTGGTTGGTAGGGATGCCGTCATTCAGGTTTCTTGCAAAAACGGTGGCATAAGCCAGGGGTTTTCCCTCTTCAGAAATGACCTTACCCCTAATCCCTTGCGCTGATACGCTGAAAATACAACCCTGAAAGAGCAATAAGAAAACCGAAAATTTTATCGCCCCGGAAAAATCAATCATCGCTTAATTTTAGACTAACTGAGAATTTTACCTAAAAGTACGTTTCATTAATAAATATTCGTCAAGATTGACATTTTTTACCAGGATTGGTGGGGACCAAATATAACGTAAGTTTCAAAAAAAAATTTAAACCCTTCTGAAAATTCAATCAGCTTTGAATTGAGTTTTCTTGCATCATCCTCCTACCTTTTTACCAAAGCTTCAATGGTCTATTGTTTTATTTCTGGTGGAGCAGGATTCCTGTAACCTTTTGACGTTTAAGTGTATGGAATTAATTAAATTGGTTTGGTATTATTCTTTTTTCCAATACAACCTGTTTTCAAAAATATATTCAAACACCTGCTGGTACAATGTCAATTGAATATCCAAAATTTCTTCGTACGTGGTGCCATCCTCAATGGTGCCATGAGGGCTTTCGAAAGTAAAGGACATGGTACCCGTTGCATGGTGCAGGGCGCTTACTAAGTTGAAGGAAGCCCTGGGAGGAAATTCTTCGTCATCATCCTCCATACTCAATTTATAATTTTCCGGCCTGTGTGGCAGTTCCTTTTCTATAAAACGCCGGTTAAGTTGTTCAGCAAAATCAGCAATCCTTTTTTTCATAAACAGAGGTACATGACTGTTCTGAATGACAAAAGGAGTACAGGAGCAGGAATGTAAGGAAACCATGATATCCGGAACTTCATCAATGGCCGTTTCAAATATGGCCTTGGTTTCCTCTGCCATGGGAGCAAAGAAATTATCGTGCATCATGTTGATCCCGGCATTATTAAAGTAAGCTCCTAAGATCCCCACATCTCCTTTCATAGGATGCAAGGCTTTGGCATGCGGCCAGCGCCAATA
>JBBDSB010000506.1:0-4060 GCA_040905205.1 Cyclobacteriaceae bacterium | reverse complement strand
AACCTGGTTTCATGGATAAAACGGGATGATTTAATGTTTAAAGTTTATAACTTGAAGTAGCAAATGCATTGGAAAGAAGAAAACCACCAACATGAGTAAAAAAAACATCCTCTGGTTATACCTGTTTTTAATGGCGGGGTTGGCAGATTTGGCATTTATAATCCACCAGGAACCCATTTTAAGGTACTTTTCCAAACCGTTAATCATCATTGGATTGCTGGTTTATTTCCTTAAGACCACCATTCTTATTAAAGGAAGCCTCTTGCGAAAAAGCATTACCGCAGCCCTGTTTTTCTCCCTGATAGGCGATGTGCTCCTTTTGTTTCCCAGGCTTTTTCTATTTGGATTGGGGGCGTTTTTCATGACGCATATCTGTTATATCATTGCCTTCAAGCTTACCCAACACCATACTTTTAATCCCTTAAAAGTGAATTTTATTAAAATGTTTATCTACAATCTCCCCTTTTATATTGGAGCTGCCATGGTCTATTTTCTGATTCAGAGGCAATTGCTAGATCTCAAAATACCCATTATCATTTATATATTTGCCATTGTGATGATGGTTACGATAGCCAGGGAAAGATTTGGAAGAACCAATTCAGAAAGTTTTTGGCAAGTATTTATCGGGGCTTTGTTGTTTTACATTTCTGACGGAATTTTGGCATTGAATCGATTTTTCCAGCCCATACCTGATGCAGACCTATTGATTATGGGAACTTACATGCTTGCACAATTGCTTATTGTGATGGGAATAAGGAGCCATCTTATAGGATCCAAAAAATAAGCTGTAAAAAACCGAGCCGTCCTTTTTAGAGCTGCCCGGATTTGGGATAAGGATCTGTCGATTCAATTTTTTTGGCTCATAAGGCCTATCGATAATTCTTTTAATTGTTCCTGGGATATTGCGCTGGGAGAATCGATCATCACATCCTTGCCGGCATTATTTTTTGGAAAAGCGATATAATCCCTAATGGAATCACTACCCCCAAAAATGGCACAGAGACGATCAAACCCAAATGCTATACCACCATGGGGAGGGGCTCCATATTCGAATGCCTCCATCAAAAAACCAAACTGGGATTGTGCCTCTTCCTCCGTAAATCCCAAGTGTTCAAACATGCGCTTTTGGGTACTTTTATCATGAATCCGGATGGATCCCCCACCGATTTCTACCCCATTGATGACCAGATCATAGGCATTGGCACGAACTTTTCCGGGATCTGTCTCCAATAAGGGAACATCCTCCCTTTTGGGAGAGGTGAAAGGGTGATGCATGGCGTGGTACCTGTTGGTTTCCTCATCCCATTCCAATAAGGGAAAATCCAAAACCCAAAGTGGTTTGTAAATTGTTTTGTCCCTTAAACCCAAATCCTCACCTAACTTTAATCGCAGTTCTGAAAGTTGTTTTCTCGCAGCTCTCACTTCTCCGGAAAGCACCAGTAACAAATCACCTGGTTCTGCGCCGGCCTTCCCAGCCCAACTTTTAAGGTCTTCCTGAGCATAAAATTTATCCACGGAAGATTTATAGCTACCATCTTCGTTACATTTTACATAGACCAAACCTTTGGCACCAATTTGCGGACGTTTGACCCAATTGGTCAATTCGTCCAGTTGTTTTCTGGTATAAGAAGCTGCCCCTTTGGCACAGATACCCACCACCAGTTCGGCTGCGTCAAAAACATTGAATCCTTTGTTTTGGGCCAGTTCATTGAGTTCAACAAACTGCATCCCGAAACGGATATCGGGTTTATCATTGCCATACAGTTTCATGGCATCTTCATAATTCATCCGCTCAATTTTGCCTAAATCCAGTCTTTTGATGGCGGTAAAAAGATGCCTGATCAATCCCCCAAACACCTGAAGTATATCTTCCTGTTCAACAAAAGACATCTCGCAATCTATTTGGGTAAATTCAGGCTGGCGGTCAGCTCGAAGATCCTCATCCCTGAAACACTTTACTATCTGAAAATACCTGTCAAAACCACTTACCATGAGCAGCTGCTTGAAGGTTTGAGGGGATTGGGGAAGGGCATAAAATTCCCCTGGATGGATTCTGCTTGGCACCACAAAATCCCTAGCCCCTTCCGGGGTTGATTTTATCAGGACAGGGGTTTCTACCTCCATAAAATTTTCCCCATCCATATACCTTCGGGTTTCCTGCATCATGCGGTGCCTTAACTGTAGCTTTTCTCTGACCGGGTTCCTTCTTAAATCCAGGTACCTGTATTTCATTCTCAGATCCTCCCCCCCATCGGTATCATCCTCTATGATAAATGGAGGTACTTTGGCCGCATTGAGAATGTTCAATTCGTTGGTCTTTATTTCAATGGCCCCCGTAGGAATTTTATCATTTTTGGAAGTTCTCTCTATCACTTTCCCTTTAGCCTGAATCACGAACTCTCTTCCCAGGGCCCCAGCTTTTTTCAACAATGACTCATCAGAACTTCCCTCCTCAAATATCAACTGGGTCAACCCATAACGATCCCTCAAATCCACCCATATCAAACCGCCCTTATTTCTGACCCTTTGGACCCACCCGGCAAGTATAACCTCTTTATCAATATCGTCCAGACGTAACTCCCCGCAAGTATGTGTTCTAAGCATAAATTTTATTTTAATTATTGGAATAGATTGCCAAAGATAATAATTCGAAATAGAGATTGCTATTTTAGATCCAGGATTAAACAATAGGGAGGTAGAGCCCACGTTGGAATCAATGTTCTGATCAATTTAAATGAAAAAACTACCATATAAAAAATTAAGCTTAAATTATCTTTAAAAAATTGTAATTTAAAGGGAAAATAGACTTATTTTGTATCATATTTATTATTTAACCTAGAGTTCATGAAAAAATTTTGGATTTACGGCGGCATCATCTTGTTTACCGCCATGGCTGTTTGGGTATATAGACTTGAAAGCCACATAGAGAGTGAAGTAGAAAAGGTAGCCATTAAAGATTTAAAGGAAGAACCTGAACCGATGGAGGCCACCCTCCTTTACGGCATCAATGTGGACGATCAGGACATCATTGAAGGTATAGTGAAAAGAAACCAAACCCTTTCCACCATTCTTTCTCCTTTTAATGTGCCCTACCAGATCATTGATGAAATCGCCAAAAAATCCAAAGAGATTTTTGATGTAAGGAAAATAGCCTTCAACAGAAAGTATACCGTCCTTACCCCAAAAGATTCCTCCAAAGCCCAGTTTTTTATTTATGAGCCCAATCCCACCGAGTTTGTGGTTTTCAAATTAGATGATCCTGAGATTTACATGGAAAGCAAACCCATGGAAATCAAAAAGCGGGAAATTGGTGGTACCATTACAAAATCACTATATGTGAACATGACCGCCCTGGGATTGACGCCCGACCTGATCGATCAATTTGCCGACCTTTATGGGTGGGTGGTTGATTTTCAAAGGTTACAAAAAGGAGATAAATTTAAGGTCGTTTTTAAAGAACAGGTGGTAGAAAACCAAATCGTGGGTATTGAAGATATTGAGGCCGCTTATTTTGAACACATGGGGCAGGTCTACCACGCCATCCCTTTTGAGCAAAATGGCATTGTTTCCTATTTTGACCAGGAAGGAAACAGCCTAAAGAAAGCATTTTTGAGAGATCCTTTGAGATTTACGAGAATCAGTTCCAGGTACAGCCTCAGCAGGTTTCACCCTGTTCAGAGGAGATACAAAGCCCATTTGGGTACCGACTATGCGGCACCGAGGGGGACAGAAATCAGAACTGTGGGGGATGGCACGGTCATAGAAGCCGGGTACAGCGGTGGAAATGGAAATTATGTAAAGATCAAGCATAACGGAACCTATACGACACAATATCTTCACATGTCCAAAATTGGAAAGGGCATCAGAAGAGGAACCAGGGTAAAACAAGGCCAGGTAATCGGCTATGTCGGAAGTACAGGATTGGCGACCGGGCCTCATCTCTGTTTTAGATTTTGGAAACACGGAAAGCAAGTTGATTGGCTTAGGGAAGACATCCCCCCGGCCGAGCCCATTGCAGAAGAAAACAAATTGGCTTTCGAAAACGTGAAAATGGATAAAA
>JBBDSB010000505.1:0-4079 GCA_040905205.1 Cyclobacteriaceae bacterium | reverse complement strand
TGCCGCTAGCGTTCATCCTGAGCCAGGATCAAACTCTCCGTTGTAAAGTTTGTTTTGCTTTGCTCTGCCAACCATATCAATGGAAGACAAGAAAGCTTGTTATTCTTTTATTCGAATCGAATCGAATTATCAGGATACTATTTTTATCTGTCTTACACTACTTCAAAGAACTTTTTAGAACACTTTTGCTCTAAGCGCTGATTTAAACATCAGTTTTTAAGAATTTTTTCAAAACAAGAATGCAAATATCGCATTAATATTTTGAATATTCAAATAAAATTACCAAAATATTTTACGTGGTTGGTACCTAATACGAGGAAATTATCCAGGCATTTTTGTTCGTTTTTCTTTTCCTTTTTTGGGCTTATCTCAAATGGGAATGCAAACATATTGCTCTTTTTTTTAAATCCCAAAAAACAAACAGGTTTTATTTTTAATTATCGATTACCCGCCTTAAAATCAACCCAATACCAATTCAACTCAGTCTGCTACATCCCTAGGCTTCTTATAAACCGGAACGGTGCTGCATGGCTCTCCAAACATAATGCTTTTGGCCAGAGGCATCAGTAACCTTACGATTTCACCATAGGCGAAGTCCGGTATGGCAAATTTACTGCATCCCTTTATCACCACTGGCTTATCTTTTAAGCTATTTAAATCCAGTTTTTGCAAAGACAAAAACAACAAATGCTGTTCCAGAGTAGCCCTGTCTCCTACTACCACTTCCCTGGCTACCTTATTAAGATAAACCACCGCCAGCATGTATGCCCATTTGGGTATGATCACGTCTGCAGAGCACATTACGGCCACGTATTTATCCTGGTAATCCGACCAATCCAACTCTTTCAGGCCTTTACGAAAATCCAATTCTTTTAAAACCATCCCCTTAAATAAAAATGATTCAAGGTCGAACACGGATCGCTCCCCTTTAACATAATAATGTTCCAAGTCAATTGTTACAATAGGACTATTGCTTACTCTGTTAACAATTTCCGTCATGATAATAGCAGGTTTTTTTTTGGTTTCATAACCAAAAATTCCTTCAAGTAGTTCGGCTCAAAATAAGCCAAATTTTCAAACTCCTTGTTATGATACTTTGCCGTAGCCAATTCACCAATGGTTACGGCCGTGTTTAATTTGGGTAAAAACAAGGCATTGGGGGAATGCACCATCTCCTTTACCTTTTCATTGGCATTGCCCAAAAAATACACTTTTCCTTTATTTAAATATTCACCAAAAGATTCCTGATTTAATACCATGGGAGCAAGCGGTACCAGGGTATTAAAACAATGATCCAAAACTTTTCCGTAAACTTCCATTCTTCTCGCATCAATCATTGGAACAATGAATTCACCTGGCTGTACGATATCCTCTACCTGCTTGGCAAGGGCATCAAGGGTGTCAATTCCTATCAAAGGAAGCTGGTGGGCAAAGGCCAGTCCCTTGGCAGTGGCGGCACCGATTCTCAAACCGGTATAGGAACCTGGTCCCTTTGAAACAGCAATTCCATCAAGATCCTTAACATGTAGATTCAAACCTTCCATGAGGTTCTTGATGGCTGGGACCAATTTACTTCCATGGATATTTTCCAGATGCAATTCCATTAACCCCATTAACTTTCCATCCCTATGAACACAAACGGAACAAACCGTAATCGCAGTTTCAATAGATAATAAAAGACTCATTTTTTTGCAGTCAATCTTTATAAGCGAGTACTTGAAGCGTAAAGTTAAAAAACCGATGCGCCAGATTATCCAGGTGCCTGAAAAATAAAGACTTTCTAATGAATCCCTCCCGGCACCCGGAATCACCAGAAAGTCAAATCGTCCATTGAACAAAAGATTACTGCTTTGCCATCACCTGAAAAACATACACATTGATTTCACATTTGTGCTTGCTTTAGGTTTAATCAAATCATTGCGCTTCTCTTATTTCCAACTCAAATAGATTATTTGGCTGGCTTTAAAAGCATTGCATACACATTCTGGTCTTCCAATACCTCCAATGATTTGAATATTTCCTGGTCCCGGTCCAGGGATGCTTCCACTATCCCCTCCTGATAATAATACCTGGAAACGATTTCATCAATCAGGGCTTCTTTGATTTCTTCCTTAAAGGTAATAAGATCCTGCTCTTTACTGTGACCGACACTGCTTTTCAATGAGGCGATTTCCTCCTTGATATCCTCAAAATATTTTTCCTTTTGGGCATATTCTTCAAGGTCATCAATGGTTTTTTCAACCCTGGTGACATAATCATATTCTTTATCTTCCAACCAATCTACAAAGTCCAGGTACAGTTCATCGCTCACCTCAAATTCCCTTGGTGAAGGGATTGATTCATGTTTTCGGGCGTATTGGTTGGCATATTGAAAAACCAAACTTCTGGTAACCAAACTATAAGTAATGGGGGCAAAAGTCCTGGCATCAACTTCTTTATCGGGTTCAATTCCTCCGCCATCTAATACAATCCGCCCACTCTTGGTTTTAAATTCTTTCCTTAATGAATCGACCACATAGGTGCCGTTGCCTTCCTCATCCTTTTTGCTATAGTCAATGGCCTGAATACATCTCCCACTAGGAATGTAATATTTTGCGGTGGTCAGTTTAACCTGGGAATTATAGGAAAGGGGAACCGTGCTTTGAACCAATCCTTTACCAAAAGTTTTTCTTCCCACCAATACTGCTCTGTCATAATCCTGCAAGGCACCTGCCACAATTTCAGCAGCAGAGGCACTTCTTTCATTGATCAAGACCACCAATGGAATATTTTTGTCTATCGGTGCACTTTTGGTTTTATATTCGGAATTGACACTTTCCAATTTACCTATGGTCCTAACCACTTCTCTTCCTTTAGGAATAAACAGGTTAACAATTTCAATGGCTTCTTTTAAAATCCCTCCGGGATTATCTCTAACGTCCAAAATCAACTTTTGGGCACCTTGTGCTTTCAAGTCAACCAAAGCTTCTCTAACATCATCTGAAGCATTGGTGGTAAAATCACTCAACTTTATGTATCCCGTTTTTTTGTCGACCATGCCGTAATAGGGGACATTGCTGATTACGATTTTCTTTCTTTTTATATTTACTTCAAGGGTATCATCTCCTCTTTTTACTTCCACTTCTACCTCAGTATTGGCAGGACCCTTTAATAAATTAGAAATTTCCGCTGTATTTTTCTCAATGACATTTACTGAATCTACCCTTAACAATTCATCACCTCTCCTCAAACCTACAGCCTGAGCGGGGAAGCCCTTGTAAGGCATCAATATCATGTTTGACCCAGTGCGGTTTCCTATAAGTGCACCTACGCCACCATATTCACCCGTGGTCATCATCCTGAAATCATCTGAATCCTCTTCAGGAATGAATTCGGTGTAGGGATCCAGTTCTTCCAACATGGCATTGATACCCACAGTGACCAATTCATCCGCATCGATTTCATCCACATAATAGGAATCTAACTCCCTGATCAATGACGCAAAAATATCGAGATTTTTTGCAATACTGAATAATTTATCGTTTTTGGGATTAAAAGAAAAAATAACCATCATGCCTAACAATAAGGCAATGATAGATAAAAATGCATTTTTACTATTAAATTTATTTCCCATCATGTGGAATAAGTTTTAAGATTTGGAAAGCCTTATCAGAATTTTTTGAACAATAGGTTGAATTTGTCCGAAATCCATCAAGTCTGAAGATACGTAAATAAGGCCGATTAGTTTTTTTTTGCCATCTCCGGGCACCGCAAGCTGCTTGTTCAGGCGATAAGCCTCCTTTACCCTCCTTTTAACATAATTTCTGTTAACGGCCTTTTTTACTTTCTTTTTGGTAACAGAAATCAATACCTGATTGGTTTCCATTCCCATCGGTTTAAGATAAAAAACTTTAAAAGGATATAAAAAAAAAGAGGAGCCTTTATCAAAAAGTTCCTTGATCAACTTTTTGGAATGTAATCTTTCGTTTTTGGGAAATTTACAATCCATCTTAAGCTTGGTTAAACTATCCTATTAAGATAGCCCGGGTCAGGATCATTTCTTAACTGTTTTCTCAGAAGAAACACTTAACTTATGCCTG
>JBBDSB010000504.1:0-4083 GCA_040905205.1 Cyclobacteriaceae bacterium | reverse complement strand
GGTCTTCAATCCGGTTGGTCATGGGAATATGCGGGGGAGGTAGATATTGAGTCCAAAACCATAAAATTGGAATTGGAGGATTTAACCGGTTTTAACGGGCGTTGTGATGCCGTTTATTTCAGTACAGAAAATGAAGCCCCTCCCAGAGGAATGGAGGCACTGACCGCCTGGAGAAAACAGATCTCCAATGAAAATGCGGATCCGGAACGCATGCTGGAATTTGACCTGGTGGTGGTTGGTGGAGGCATTGCAGGATGTGCCAGTGCCATTGCCGCGGCAGAGCAGGGACTAAAAGTAGCTTTGATTCATGACCGCCCTGTTTTGGGGGGCAATGCCAGCAGTGAAATCAGGGTCCATACTTTGGGAATCTACGGTCATTTTGAGCGGATTTTGACCATGTTGGATACCGAACATTATCCCAACGGTTCACCTGAAGCAAAGTTGGATGAAGAAAAGCGTCATCGAAATGTGGAGAAATATAAAAACATATCCCTTTTTACCAACTGGAGGGCCTATGATGCCCATACTGAAGGGAATAGGATAACTTCTGTGGACGCAAGACATACTTTTGAAGGGAAAAGAATTCGGTTTGTGGCGCCTCGTTTTGTGGATTCCACAGGAGATGGCTGGATTGGTTACTGGGCAGGAGCCGAATTTATGTACGGAAGGGAATCGGTTGATACCTATGGAGAGGCTTATGAGGAATGGGGGGAATTATGGTCACCAGAAGAAGCCGATGATTTTGTAATGGGTTCCTCTGTTTTATGGAGAACCCAGGAAGCTGAAAACGAAAGTGTATTTCCGGATGTGCCTTGGGCCAATGAAGTGGTTGACCAACATGCGGCCACTGAGGGCACCTGGAAATGGGAAATGTCGCGTTTGGATTTAAATCAGATTGATGATGCGGAAGAGATTAGAGATCATATGCTAAAGGCAATTTATGGATCTTTTTACAATACCAAGCAGAAACAGGGCACCGAAAAAATGGCATTCGAATGGATTTCCTATTTGGTGGGAAAAAGGGAATCCAGACGATTGGTGGGTGATTATATTTTTACCTTCAATGATGTGACGGAGCAAAGAAAATTTCCGGATTCGGTGGTTATGGAAGACAGGTCCATTGACGTACATTATCAACAAAACTTGTTGGATGAAGAGATCCCCGATTTTCTTTCTGAGGCCATTTTCTACAAAACCCCCAGGTACTATATTCCTTATCGTTCTCTTTACTCCAAAAATATCAGCAACCTATTTATGGCAGGCAGGAATTTTAGTTGTTCCCATATCGGTTTGGGAGGACCAAGGGTGATGCGGACTACCGGACAGATGGGAGCAGCTGTGGGGCTGGCAGCAGTTATCTGTGAAAAATATGATATTGACCCCAATGAAGTATATGATTTTCGGCTACAGGAATACATGGATTTGATAGAGTCTCAAAAGCGTTTGAAAATAGCACCCAAAAAGTGAGTATCATTAAAACCTTATGGTTAATTTTTCCTTTTTGGCTGATATATAGCCAAGAGGAAACTGCCTTTAAAGATCCCCTGTTCCTTTCTCTTGACCTGGCATTGGAAGAGGAATATGAATCGGTTAATGTCTCCGACTTCCTTCATGATCAATTGATTGCACCCATCAACCTACAGTTGAAAACCCATAAAAATCAGGCGAGATATTATGAATCCCAAATCCGGACGTCCGTATGTGATGATGAAATTTGTGAAATAATGCATATTCGGTTATTATGGGATTTAGTGGGCAATTATGTGGGTTATGATACTATTCCCGGACATCCGCTTACCAAATATGACCATGTTCCCTTTACTTCGGAGGATTATATAAAACTTCATGAACTTTTGATGAATAAGGGCTCCATCCTGAAATTTAAGGAAAAAGAAGAGCTGATTGATAAACAGCAAGTAAAAGCTTCCGATGTGGTGGATGGCACAACGGGTGCAACGGCCTTGGAAATAAAGGAAGAGGTAGTGGATGGTGCACTTTATACCTCTTTTACCCTTTGGCATTTGGCACATTTGGGTGATATTAAAAATCTTTTGGTAGCCCACACGGATACCCTTTACAATGAGGCCCTAAAAAAAAATTTTCTGGCTTCAGACAGGGATGAATATGAGTTATTTGCCTTAAGGAGGTTTGAGAAAGCCGACTTTGAAGATAACCTGGCCTTTGTGTTTAAGTCTCTGGAAAAGGGAACGCCCTTATTGAAGAAATTCATATTTAAAGATATGCCTGATGATCTCTGGAAAGAGGAGGCGGTTCAGTACAGGATATGCCAGATGTTTTCTGAAATGGACATCAATAGCAGGACTATATTATTGGATAAATTGGATAATTTTGGAAATATTTCCTCTGGCAGTCTGGAAGCTTTGTCCCAATATCTCAATCAGATGAGTAAAAATCAGTTGCTTGTTTTTTTAGAGGTCCTTGGGAAAAATGAGATGGATGATGAAATATTACACAATATGAAGTTGGCACAAAATGACCCCACCTTTAAATACGCCTATATCATCCAGGAATTTACAGACGATTAGGTTAAATTGAATTGCTGAAATTGGGGCATGCTGCTGAATTTAACGACATGATCCGGCAAATGGAAATAACAAACAGAGGAAACCACGTAAAGATAAACGGTTCCAAATCCCCCTTTGGAAAGGGGGCATGGGGGATTTTTTCGAGAAAAACCAAAAATTCAATAATTTATCCTTGGAATTTACTTCATTAAATCCCTCCTGACATTCGGGAGGGATTTTTAAGCAACAACCAGGTCAATAAAACCTCAAACTCAGATTTCGGCAATTTTTAATTCCGTAACAAATCCAGCTCTACTTTAATAAATTTGCAATTGTAAACGTTTTCGATAACGTTTACAGTATAAAAAAATTTTTAATTGATATTTTTTATTTTTAAATTATGTAAGAATTAAATAATTTAGAATTATATTCTGTAGTTTTGTCTATTACAATTGATGTAAAACCTTAAGTAAACCTCTTATGAAAAAATTAGTACTCAGTTTATTTGTGATGGCCATTTTGGTTGCCACAAATACAGCGTTTAGTCAGTCCATTACGGTGGATGGGACGGTTTTCGATGAAAATGAAAAGCCCCTGCCAGGTGCCAGCATCCTGGTTAAAAACACGTCTACAGGTACCGTGACGGACCTGGAAGGAAAATACCAGATCAGTGTACCAGGTCCCGAATCGGTCCTGGTCGTATCCTTTTTGGGATATTTTAAGCAGGAAGTGGAAGTGGGAACAAGAAACAACATTGATGTCAATCTTAAGCCGGACCTGAGCGATCTGAGCGAAGTGGTAGTGGTGGGATATGGTGACCAAAGGAGAGTAAACCTTACCGGTTCGGTGGAGTCCATAGACGGTGCTGCGATTTCCCGTCAACCCGTCTTTCAGGCCTCTCAGGCATTGGTAGGATTGGCACCGGGACTAACCGCCATTCAGGATAGTGGTCAGCCTGGAGACGATAATGCGACCCTTCGGATCAGAGGTACCGGTTCTTTAGGAGCTTCGAATGATCCCCTGGTTTTGATCGATGGTATTCAGGGAAGCATAGATAATATTGACCCTGCAGATATTGAAAACATCTCGGTTTTAAAAGATGCCGCAGCGTCGGCCATCTATGGTTCAAGGGGTTCCAATGGAGTAATTCTGGTCACCACCAAAAGAGGTCAGACCGGAGCCATGAAGGTAAGTTATAATACTTATGCCGGATGGCAGGAAATTCAGACCGTTCCTACTTATCTGGGAGCCATTGGGTTTTTAAGGGCTACCAATACAGATGAAGCCATCATCAACGATTATCAACAAAATATGGCTACCAATCCTGATCTTTATCCGGACACGGATTGGATGGATTTATTATTTTCCGAAAACGGTTTTCAGCAATACCATAACCTGAGTGTGAACGGAGGAACGGAAAATATTAAATTAATGGGCTCCCTATCTTATACGGATCAGGGATCCAATGTCGTCAATTATAATTTCAAAAGATACAATGGCCGGTTTAATTCTGATATTAAGGTCAACGACAAGCTAAATCTTGTTTTTGATTTAAATT
>JBBDSB010000503.1:0-4085 GCA_040905205.1 Cyclobacteriaceae bacterium | reverse complement strand
GTCAAACCCTCAAATTCCGCATCGGTAATGGCAGGAAAATTGGCCACCCTGAAACTTGTAGGTTTAAGCGGGCCATATCCACTGCCCAATTGCATGCCCTTGGCTTCTGCTGATGTTTTAATTTCCTTGATAAAATCCTCATCTCCCCCTACACCCAAAACTGTTCTGCTTCTGGTCCTGGCATTGGAAACCAAAAATCCCAAGGAAGGGGAATTATCCACAATGGCCTCCAATTTACTCATCCTGCTTTCGGTTTTGAGGTCTACTTCCCGGATAGGAGGCATGTCCTGCAAGACCCTGTTCATCAGGTAAATACCCAATACATTGGGCGTATAGTGGGTTTGGTAGTTGTCCGCATTTTCCAGCATAAAGCTGAGGCTGTTGTACCGGCCTTTTTCCCCTTTTTGATGTGTTTTTTCGATCGCTTTGGGAGAAAGCACCAATAGACCCAATCCAGCTGGCAGGCCAAAGCATTTTTGGACGGAAGCATACCAAATATCCGCCAGATTAAAATCCAGGTAAATCCCCGCCATGGAAGAGGTAGTGTCTACCGCAATCATTTTATCAGGATATTTTACAGCTATTCCTGCCAGGATCTCCATGTCTACCTGGGTGGCATTTGACGTTTCATTTTGGGTTACTCCTATAAGATCAAATTCATCGGAAATATTAAGTTGATCCCATTCAATGGCCGTGTTTTTGTCTAGAACTAGGGATTGGGAGCCCGGATTAATGTGTTGGGCAAAACCAAACCACTTTTTACCAAAGGAGCCGGAAAAAATATGGTAGGAGGCTTTTTCCACAATGGATTGACTGAGGATCTCCCAGTTTTCTGTGGAACTGGAAGTAAATAAAATCCTATATTCCGAGGGAATTTCCAGCTTTTCCTTTATCAGTTTCTCAGTATCCCTGTAAAGGCCCATAAAAACAGCACTTCGGTGATTGGCACTGAGGATTCCTTGTTGGAAAGCATCTTGAAAATATTCCGGCAATCGGTCGTAAACCTTTGAGGGTCCCGGGGCAAATGTAATCATAAAGATGGTAGGCTAAATTTTATTTTTGGCAATGAAATATTGTAAACCCAAGTCGTAACCCAACAATCCCAGTCCTGCGATCATCCCGACACATTCTTTGGAAATGATGCTCTTATGTCGGAATTCCTCCCTTTTATAAATATTCGAAATGTGGATTTCAAGTGCGGGTGTATTTATTCCGGCGATGGCATCTGAAATGGCTATGGAGGTATGGGTATAGGCACCGGCATTGATCAGAATGCCATCATAATGGAATCCGACTTCATGGATTTTATTGACCATTTCTCCTTCTACATTATTTTGAAAATAGCTTAGGGAGAGATCTGGGTATTTTGTTTTCAGGGTTTCAAAAAAATCCTCAAAAGTCTGGCTACCATAAATTTCCGGTTGCCTTTTTCCCAACAGGTTGAGGTTAGGGCCGTTAATGATTATTATTTTCAATTTTACTGCAATTTTGTTTGCTGATAAGAATGGGTAAAGTTAATCAATCGAAAAGTAACAAAGTGATTAATTGTTTTGTTTTTATCATTCCTTCGCATCAATGCTGTATTAGAATGGTCCATCATTTAAATTTACGCCATGATGTGGGAAAAGGAAATCAAGGCATTTGGCTATTACCTGAAAATTGAACGTTCACTGAGTTCGAACTCCATGATGGCCTATGGACAGGATGTGGAAAAACTGGCTACCTACATGGAGAAAAATTTCCCAGATGTTTCCCCATTGGAAGTCCATTTGTATCACCTGAGGCAGTTTGTCAATGATCTGGCTGCCTTGCCGATTTCAGAGTTTACCCAGGCCAGGATCATTTCGGGGGTCAAGGCTTTTTATAAGTTTTTGGTATATGAGGATATGATCAGTGAAAATCCTGCAAAGCTGCTTGAGGCTCCCAAACTGACCCGAAAATTACCCGATACCCTGAGTTTCATAGAGATCGAAAAAATTTTGGAATGTATTGCTTTAGGGAAGCCTGAGGGCCACCGCAACAGGGCCCTCCTGGAGATGCTTTACAGTAGTGGGCTCAGGGTTTCGGAATTGGTCAACCTTAAAAAAGGCCATGTCTATGGGGATATTGGATTTCTCCGGATTTTGGGCAAGGGCAATAAAGAACGGCTGGTACCCATAGGAAGGGATGCCCAAAAGTACCTGGACCTGTATATCAATGAGGTAAGGGTGCACCAAAAACCTGAAAAAGGACATGAAGAGTTTGTTTTTTTAAACAGAAGGGGCAAACAGCTTTCAAGGGTGATGATTTTCCTCATCATCAAAAAATTGGTGGCAGAGGCGGGAATTCATAAAAATGTAAGCCCCCATACCTTTCGCCACAGCTTTGCCACCCACCTTGTCGAGGGAGGGGCAGACTTAAGGGCCGTACAGGAAATGCTGGGGCATGAAAGCATTACCACGACTGAAATTTATACCCATTTGGACAGAGATTATCTGCGGCAGGTATTGAACGAATTCCATCCCAGGAAATAGGCAGGAAACCTTCTGTAAAAATGGATTTTATATAATGTTCATGGAATTAACCTTTCAGGCATATTTTTTGAAGATTGGCATCAATTGGATCAAAGCATACCATGAATGAAAAAATTTAACCATTCAAAAATTAAGCAGGCATCTCATTATTTTCCTTTAAGGATTGTTTTCTCTATTATGTTTCTTTGGTTATTGAGCCATCCAATGGCGGTGGTGGCACAGGAAAGATTAAACAAATTGGTTGAGGAAAGGGCCCTTCTGCACCGGCAATGGCAGGAATCCGAAGGTCAAAAATCGGGGATTTTTGGTAACCGAACTAAAAAAGACATGACGGCCACCAATGCCTGGATGGAAAGAATCATTCAAAAAGACAATCAGATCATGTCTGAACTCGAAATGATGAAGGATATTGCCACGACGGAGATCGGTTATGAGAAAGAAGATTATAAATACATTGCCCAAAAAGCGGAAGCTGACATCGTAATTTTAAAAAGAGCCTTAAAAAACAAAGATGAGGCCATACTTAAAGAACGCGGTAAACAGCGGACGTATGAGTGGACCACCCTTATTTTCTTCCTCACTACCGTCATATTGGGGGGGATGTTTTATAAAGCAAGGCAACGCCATAAATCTAATGGATAACCGATAAAAAATCTGTTCCGGATAATTTTTATTTTATTTTTGATACAATTTTAATAATTTTATTTTTCTGTCTAAAATAAATATGAGCCAATTGACCATCAATAGTTTTGAAGATTTCCAACAATATATAGGCAAAGACCTGGGGATATCTGATTATCATCAAGTTACCCAGGATCAAATCAATCTGTTTGCGGATGCCACGTTGGATCATCAGTGGATCCATACTGATCCAGTCAAAGCCAAAGAAATGGGGGCATTTGGTGGTACCATTGCCCATGGCTACCTTACCTTATCACTGGTACCCTTTCTTTGGGATCAAATCGTCAAAGTAAATAATTTAAAGATGATGGTCAATTATGGAATAGAAAATCTCAGGTTTGCCAATCCCGTAAAAGTAAATGATGAAATCAGGATGCATGCGACCCTGGCAGATATCACTGACTTGAGGGGCACCATTAAAACGGAAATGAAAGTTAAGATAGAGATCAAAGGCGAAAAAAAACCAGCCTTAGCGGCCCAGCTTATTTTTCTTTATCATTTCAAATGATGGCCATTTCAGCACAATATTGTTTATTAGTAAAATAAAGGCAGCATCCAAAGGATGCTGCCTTTACAAATTGTTAAAAAACCTAATCTAAGCTTATTCCAGTCTATTTCTCTCTTCCGTACTTCCACTACGTTGTGAAACTTTAAAGTTATCACCCTGGGCAAATTTCCATCTTAGGGTAAGCCTTATACCCTGCATACTGTTGTACTGACTCACATCGGTGCTGATACGGTCAAAATTGATATCTCCTCTGAACACCTGGGTCCTAAAAAGATCCGTACCATTTACCGTTAGGGTCATTTTGTCATCAAGGAAGGTTTTGGTCACCCCGGCATGGCTCTGAGGAAACTGGCCAGGTCTTCGGCACTCATATAAGTTTGCCT
>JBBDSB010000502.1:0-4136 GCA_040905205.1 Cyclobacteriaceae bacterium | reverse complement strand
CTGCCGGCAGGCAGGTGTTTGATAATCATCCCTCTGTGTGTCGCTTGCGTCATGCTCGATTTCATAAAATAGATTTTACCGTTGACAAGCAAATTAGACCATGAATTTGTTAACCACGGTAGGATTAGAATTTACCTCGTCTGATTCCACCAGACCATCACGCAAACGGATTATACGATGGGCGTATTGAGAGATTTCATCTTCATGGGTAACCATGATAATGGTATTTCCTTTTTGATGCAATTCATGAAAAAGGTCCATGATATCATGGGAGGTTTTAGAATCCAGATTTCCTGTTGGTTCATCCGCCAGTATGATACTCGGGTCATTCACCAATGCCCTTGCGATGGCTACCCGCTGTCGTTGCCCCCCTGATAATTCATTGGGCTTATGATGAATCCTGTCCTCCAAGCTTACACTCTTTAAAGCTAAAAACGCTTTCTCTTCTCTATCCGGTTTGTTATAGCCGGCATAAATAAGAGGCAAGGCCACGTTTTCCAGACAGGTGGCCCTAGGCAATAAATTAAAGGTCTGAAAAACAAATCCAATCTCCATATTTCGGATTTCTGCCAATTCATTCTCAGACATATCACTTACATCTTTCCTGTTTAGGATATATGTTCCGGAGGTGGGGGTGTCCAAACAGCCAATAATATTCATCAAGGTCGATTTACCGGACCCAGAAGGGCCCATAAATGCGACATATTCCCCTCTATCCACATTAATGGTAACTGACTTCAATGCGCTTACCTCTTCCGCCCCCATGCGGTAGATCTTTTGAATCTCCTTGGTTTTAATAATTTCAGGCATTTCTATTGATTTAAAACATGAAGATACAGTATTATGTACAAAAACTGGAATACAAATTGTTAAATTACATCAGTGGAACTAAAGATGTTCCAGTTGCAAAGTTATCAAATCTTCCGTTCCAATCCATTCCGACATTATTGCCAGATTTTTACTGGCATAATGATCCAGTCCTATCTTTCTGCTGTATTTTACCAAATTGATCCACAATAAGGGATCCTTATTGAATTGACTTGCTTCCAATAAATGGTTGTATTTATCGACATCAAGATCATATCCCTCCAATCCTTTCAGAACCATCGGGGTCAAATAGGCATTTCCACCCACTTTAAGGGGAGAAAGTGCATTTTCATCAATGGAGGTAAGCGCCTTATCCAGAGAAAGGGTTTCATTTTTTATCAAGGCCACATATTCTTCCAAATAATCCTTTTCATTTCCTTGATTTCGATATATGGTCATTAAGTTGTCGATTTCGGCTTTTTGAAACCAATGACCCTTTTTTAACAATATTTGTTCTATAAATAGGGCCTGTAAACCTTCATTTTGAATTTTTCCCAAGGCTGGTATCAGTTCAGTACCCAACATTTTTGGCAAGTCAGACATTTGCCTGAAAAGAATCACCGTATCATTTTCCACCAAGGTCTTATCTTCTCCAAACACCATCCAATCGGGAAATGGAACCTTCTGGGTACCAAATATAAACAGGGCATCATTGGATTTTCCTCCAAAATAAAGGACCGGCAGATGGGGCGCCTTGAAATTGGAATAGCCCCTTTCAAACGCTTGTTTCCATTCAACCGCCGCTTTCTCAAAATCCATTTGCCCAGAAAGAACGGACCCCGCAAAAGCGTGATAATAGCCGGCATTTCTATTAAATTTAAAGGCCATTCCATTCAATTGTTTGAGCAATTCATTGATTTGTCCTGCTTTATACCTTAAAACCAAACCGGATTCCTTTAAATCTTCCTCTTCAGCAAGTAAAAGATTTCCTTGTCCAACAAGGCTATCCAATAATCGGAGGTGCTGATCTATGGGAAGGTATCCAATATTATTGGTCCATTGATTTCGGAGAATAGCACGATTCAGAAGATCTGCCCCATTTCGAATCGTATTCGTTTCCATTTCAAACCCTGCATTTTCCTCCTGCAGATTATAAAAAGCCAATAAATTAACCTTGGACAAAATCCCTTCTGATTTCCTTTCTCTACCTAAGGGTAGGTTGTTTTGGGCATTAAGTGCGATCAAATTCCCATTTTTTGTTTGCGGAAAACCTTCCATATCCTCTAAAAGACTTTTGGCCTCATCAATTAGGTTGATTTTAAGATATTGAAGGGCAAGATTATTAATGAGGAAGGAATTATCAGGAAAATATTTCAGCCCGGTTTCCAAATAATATATGCTCTCATTCAGCCGTTTGCCCTTTTTCAGGTTCTCGGAAAGAAGCAATATATCGGGTATATTGGGGTTTTCTTCAAAACTTCTGGTGAGGACCTTTATGGCTGCTGTTGGTTGATTTTCCTGCAGATAAAGGTGCGCAGAAGCGTTAAGGGCCTTTTTATTTTTCCTGTACCTTTCGAATGCATTTTCATAAAGCACCCTTGCTTCTAAGGGTCGGTCTGTAGCCGAGTAATAATCAGCAGCGTTCATGGTGGAAGCCGTATTGAACTGGACTGCCACGATGGCATCTGCATAAACCAACAAGATCAAAAAACTTAACAATCCTCCCAGCCGCATGTGTACATAAGGAAAAAAAGGTGGCTTATACAATATTTTGTCTATGGGCTTTCCACTATTGAGTATTCCCGAAAAATTAATCCACAGGTACAAAAAAAACAGAAGACCAAAACCCAATTGACTATAAACAAAAATATGCCCTAAAAAATCAATCATAGGGGTATTAACCGCTAATTCAGCCTTGAAGATCACTAAGCTGGTTAAGGCGAATCCCAAAAGGTAAAAGGCCTTCCCTACCCAGGGTGAATTATAAGGTTGTTCCAAATACTGGATTTTATTTCGAATTTCTAAAAACCCCAAAACACCAATTATGATGAAAACCACCGGGAATGGTGGTAATGGTATGATATCCACCTCTCCATTCAATTCCAGATACATGAGCGCTAACAGCACTAAATAAAATATTGAAATAATGCCGAAATGCCAGGAAATCCGTATGCCCACACCATTATTAAGTTTCCCAAGTCCAACAAAAACGTTGGAAATAAAAGCATGTCCAATATAAATAAGAAAACCACCTGCCATGATCATAGCCATTAGGCTTATATTCTCCGAAAAAAGCAAGGTCGGGAAAGCTGCGGTACTTAAATAAATCAAAAAAAACAGGCAAATAATTCCTGATAAAAAAATTATGCCAGTTCTTTTGGCTAATGACCAGTGATCAAAAAATATGTGAATTAAACTGGCGGGCAGAAACAAACCTATAAGACAAATTATCAGCCCATAGGTCGTATGGATACCTCCAATATTCAGAGAATTAACGCCACTGAAGCTCAGTAGAAAAATCAACAATCCAGATGCAATTAAAAAAGGATACCTATTAAAGAACGTCATTAGCACCAGAAATAAAAGCAGCACCAACCAAATCACTAAACCCGTGATTTGCGAAAAATAGGGAAAGGTCTCTGGAGGAAGGGATTCAAATCGTTGGAAAACCAGGTAGTTTTGTGTTTTCAAAGTGATTTTTTCTGTTCCGACTTCAATGGTATCCAGGGGGACGTCGAATTTTTCAGGTTCCAGACCGGTAGAAACGGGCAGGTCTGAATGACCAAAAAAATTGAGAGAAATGATTCCCAACCCAGCAGCCAATAAAATTAATAAAGACAGGAATATTATGGCCTTCTGGAAAAAATAATCCATCGAATTGTTTTTTGTCATTCCATCACTTTGGGTACCCGGAAATAATCAGAATCTCGCTGAGGTGCATTTTTCAATCCCTTTTCATGGTCAAGATGTTCCCCCACCTTATCTTCCCGCAAAATGTTTTCCTCAGAGGACATGGTCGTGAGTGGTTCAATGTTTTCGGTATCCAGTTCATTTAACTTTTCCACCCAATCCAGAATTTGCGTCATATCCCGGGTCATCTTTTTAGCACCTTTCACGTCAAATTCCAATCGTGCCAAATGGGCAATTTTTTTTAAAGATTCAGTATCCAGTTTCATGTGTATATAATTGTTTCCTAGTGGTCACATGGAATCTCGCATGTTTGATAATCATTTCTCCGTGTGACATTCTCGTCATGCTCGATTTCATATGTTTATAATTAATTTTTAGCGGCCATACCTGACTGCCGTCCAGGCAGGTGGAATCTCGCA
>JBBDSB010000501.1:0-4146 GCA_040905205.1 Cyclobacteriaceae bacterium | reverse complement strand
CGGATGATTTCAAAATTCTGACCGGGATTAAACCAATTGGGATCAAAATACTTTAAGGTAAAAGGGTAATCAACATAAGATCCAGTCGCTCTACTTGTGAAACCGGGAACTATGGTGATGGCTTTTCTGGGATCCCCCTCTTCAAATTCCATTTCAAAATCCTCTGTGGGGGTATTGATACCATTTCCCCGGGTAATCGTTCCATCTATAAACGGGTGGTTAAAGCCATCCAGATAAGGTGAAAAGGCTTCCTGGTGGTCGGAGTTTCTTGCGTTTGCCCCGGCCATAAATTGGACTTCCAAAACAGAAGATTTGGAATTTTTGGTGTCGGGATCAAATAAATAATTGTAATCTTCCAGGTTCACTGTGCCATCATTGGTGGCATCCAGGGAATAAAGGTTACTGTTTATGATGTATTCCAATTCCACCCCGGCCGCATCGTAGTCGTTGTTGGTAAGGTGAATTTTGGCGAGAATAGCCGCTGCTCCGAATTTTGTAACTCTTCCTATATCGAGCCCGGTATAGCTTTCCTGTAAATTGTTTTTTGCAAAATTTAGATCCTGGATCAGTTGGGAATATATAACATCCGTATCTTCCCTTAGGTAATCATATGATTGTGAAGGTGATATTCTGGAAGTGATTAAAGGAACCTCCCCAAATGCACGCACCAAATTGAAATAGGCAAGTGAACGTACAACAAGGGCTTCAGCAATCATTCTGTTTTTATGACTTTCTTCGATGGATATATCTGTTGATTCCAACCGAAAAATAGCATTATTGCAAATGTAAATGGCACTGTACGCGTCATCCCAAGCATTTTGAATGCGGGAATTTTCTGAAAATATTTCATGGCGGTCGATGGGTTGATCCACTGGGGTTCCGGCCAATTGTGCGATCACAGCACCATTGTCAGAAAACAATGTTCCATAAAGACTGGGTATGCTTCGGGCATTGTAAATTATCCCCATTTGTCGGTATACGTCATCTACTGCAGCTTCCAATTGGGAGAGGTTTCGGTAAAATGTTCCTTCGGAAAGGCCGGTTAAAGGATATAGGTCCAACTTATCCTCACAACCAAAGCCAATCGCTACCAGGAAAATCCCTATTAAGTATTTTTTTATATGTGTCATCTCTGTATGATTTAAAATTGTAAATTCAGGCCAATTGTATAGGTCCTAGCAGTGGGGTAGGGGTTATGCTGTACACCTACTACTGCAGGATCGGTGGTAGAACCCGAGGTGTTTTCTGGATCTGATACTGATCTGCCAGCCTGATAATTCAATAAGTTTACGCCATTGAAATATACACGGGCATTCGAAATACCAACTTTTTCACCAAGATTGTTGGGAAGGGTGTATCCAAAAGTAACGTCTCTTAACCGGGTGTAAGTGGCACCTACCAGCCAATAGCTGGAAGGCTGTTTTTCAAAACCATCCAGGTCAACATCCAGCTTATAATGATAACCATCACCAGGGTCTTCCTCGGATCTCCAGCGGTTCTCCAGGCTTGCAAAGTAATTCCTGCCTTCATGGTTAAATATTGAACGTCTTAACTGGGCATTATAAATCTGCCCTCCTACACTTCCATGAAACTGAAAGCTGAAATCAAAATTCTTATAACTAAAATTATTGCCAATGGCCCAAATAAAGTCTGGTTGGGAATTACCAATGATAGTCCTATCATCAGCGTTAATGATTCCATCATTGTTCAAATCTTTATAGCGCCCATCACCAGGATGTACCTGAAAGCCATAGTCCACGGCGTGAACATCAATCTCAGATTGATTCATGTAAACACCATCGTATTCATAAGCAAAAAAGCTAAAGGGGACTTCTCCCACAGCGTTAATAAGGTTCATGGAAGCCCTTCCCAACATCATAGGAGCATCATTTTCACCTAAACTTTTGATCAAACTCCGAGTCATTGAATAAGTTACTTGTGTCGTCCATTTAATAGCACCAGTCAGATTATGGGAGTTGAAATTCAATTCCATCCCCTTTGTTTCCAACGCACCTATATTTCTTAGGATAGAATTGAAGCCCGAGGTGGAAGGTACGGGTACGTCTAAAAGCAATCCGTCAGAATCAGATTTGTAAATATCTGCTTCTAGTGTAAAACGGTCATTCATAAATCCAAAATCAAAACCAAAATTCAGCTGTCTGGTCCTTTCCCATGCCAGGTCTGGATTTTCAATAGTAGATGGGTAATAGGAGGAGATCAGGTTTTGCCCTAAGGCAACCCTGGCCAGCTGCATTTGACCTATCCACCCATAATTCGCAAAGTTATCATTACCCGTAAATCCATAACTTGCCCTTATTTTTAGGTAGCTTAACAGGTCCTGACCCCTTAAAAAGTCTTCTTCGGTAGCTACCCAGCCCACAGATGCGGAAGGGAAATCTCCCCATTTGTTTTCCGGGCCAAATCTAGAGGAACCATCTCTCCTATAAGTGACTGATGCCATGTATTTGTTTTGGTAATTATAGCTTACCCTGCTTAACAATGAACTTAGGGCATATTCGTGTGCATTATCATTGGTATTAATAATCGTATTCCCACCAGCCAAATAGGGTACCAGGTCATTGTCAAAATCCCTTCTGTCTCCTAATAAAGAATAAAAATTTCGTTGGTTGAATTCGTATCCTGCAACTGCATCTATTTGATGATCCTCCCAAGATTTTGAATAAATAAAGATGTTTTCGGAAGTGTAGTGTAGGGTCCTAGCCATAGTACTGTATGCCCTTGCCCTGCTGGGTACAGCCACCCCTCTTTCATTTTTTTCATATAGAAGCCTGTCATCACGTCTATAGGAAGCATTAAAGGAACTTCTAAATTTTAAATCGGGTATTATTTTGATTTCTGCATAAACATTGCTTAGTGTATTTATACCATGTTGTTGGTCACTAAACCCATATAAATGCCAATAGGGATGACCTTGATTATCGGCTCTCATCAGTATATTATAATGATTTTCAAAACCAGGTACAGAATTTGGGCCTCCCAGATTGCCATTTTCACCATATACCGGGTAAATTGGTGGATATTCGCGTGCAGCGTTCATTGTGGCCCCGTTCATAACGCTTTCATTATTGTATGTTAAATTCAATACCCCTCCAATGGTCAACCAATCAGCCAATTTTGATTCTGCCTTTAAATTTAGGGTATATCTTTGGAAATCAGTTGTTTCAATAATTCCCTCCTGTTCATGAATACCCATGGAAAGATAATATTGTGATTTTTCATTTCCACCAGAGGCACTTAAATCAATTTTGTGCATGGGAGCCACACGATTTATCAACCTTTGAAAATCTGTATCCCAAAGTGTCTCGGGTTGTTCGAGTGCCTCAGGCCAGGTATATTTGTATTGACCCCTGGCTTCAATAGTATTAGGTGCGTTGGGGTCGCCTCCGCTGTCTATCCATCCATTTTGGGCGCCATCGATAGATGCTTGTGCGTATTGAGCAGCATTCATCATATCCACGTTTCGCATGACCCTTTGGCTGGAATAAGAATAATTTAGTGTTATATTAGGCTCTCCTGCTTTTCCCCTTTTTGTGGTAACCAAAACCACTCCATTTGCTCCCCTTGAACCATAAATTGCAGCTGAAGCAGCATCTTTCAGAATCTCGATGGAAGCTATATCTGCCGAGTTAATGGTATTTAAATCAAAATTGGGAATTGGTACACCATCAATAACTATTAAAGGTGCTGTACCTCCGCTTAGGGAATTTATGCCCCTGATTTGAATCCTGGAAGATTCGCCAGGTCTACCACTGCCATTTAACACCTGCACTCCTGCAATTTTTCCATACATGGCCTGGCCAAAATCTCCTACAGGTCGACTTGCAAGGGTTTCATCCATTTCAAGGGAACCGATAGATCCTGTGAGGTGTCGCTTTTCCTGAGAGCCGTAACCTACTACTATCACCTCATCCAAAGCCTGCAGGTCTGTCTCCATTTTTACATTCAATTGGGTATTATTGCCAATGGGAACTTCTAATGTTTTATATCCGATATAGGAGAAAATTAAATAATCTCCGTTTTCAGGAACATTAATTTGATATTTCCCATCAATATCTGTGACGGTTCCTGTGGAAGTTCCTTTAACTACCACTGTTACTCCAGGAATGGATTCGTCATTGGATTGAT
>JBBDSB010000500.1:0-4148 GCA_040905205.1 Cyclobacteriaceae bacterium | reverse complement strand
AATTTTTTTAAAATAATGGGTTCTTTAATCTTTGAAGCCATGGTTTCCATAAAATTATAATTCAAATAATGGGATATACCATGAAATACACCTATTATCTTCAACTGGGAGACAGTCTTTATTTTTTTCCACCCTGTATTTCCTTCGTACTATTTTTTCGATTCTTCCGTAATCGATGGGGTATTCTGAAGGATCATTTTCCGAAATAAAGTAAATTTTATTAATGTCCCCTTGAAAATCGATGTAAACCCTGGCCTGAATCTTTATGTTTAGAAAAATGGCTGCCAATTCCTCATCAAAGTAACCTTTGATTTTGGAGAAATTCAATTCCTCGCTTAAGGAAGCGGTAGAACAGTCTATGCCAATCCTGGAAATATCCTGAGAAGCTGAGGGTTGGTTTATTGACTTGACGATATAAGCATTTCCTGTTTTGGTGATATCATAGCTGCCTTGTTGTGCCCAGATATATCGTCCAAACAATAAGAGCGTTAGGAAAAGAGATATTCTAATTATTTTATTCATTTTCAGATGGATTTCAGGTCAATTCCTTTCTGTATAATCCTATTAAATCTCAAAAAAAAATTTAAAATTTCAAAAAAGTCAATCTACTACCGGAAAATTGAAGTTATAAACGGGAGCTTAGAAGGTTATCATGGCCTTGACTACATTGTTTTCCGGCTTATTCCAATTTGGAAATTGGCTGATGATATCCCCAAAATTCACCTGATGGGTGATGTAGGATTCGGTCGGGAACAATTTATCAGAAAGGGTTTGAATCACCATTTGAAAATCTTTCTTGGTGGCATTTCTGCTGCATATTATGGCCGTTTCTTTAGCATGAATGGCAGGATGGTTGAAAACCAAATCACTTTTGTAGAGGCCCACCAGCACATACCTTCCCCCATGGCCCATATAGGCAGGTCCCAGCTCCATCGCTTTTTTATTTCCTGTAGCATCGAAAACCGTATGGTAATGGTTCAGATGGGGTTTGGCCAGAGCAGCATCATTGGCCAATAAATTTGCATTAATTTGATGTTTCGCTCCGAAATCATTCTGGGCCAGATCCAGCCTCCAGGGATTGATGTCCAGGGCTGTCACTTCGGCTCCTGCCAACCTGGCAAAAACAATTAAGGCCAACCCGATAGGCCCGCATCCCATTACCAATACTTTCCCCCCTTTTTTAATATTGGCCCTTTGGACGGCATGGGCAGCCACTGCCAGGGGTTCAATGGTGGCCGTCTCTTGCCATTCCAGATCCGGTGTAGGGAGAAGAATGCTGGAAGGGAGAGCCATTTTACCCTGCATGGCTCCATCGGTGTGTACACCCAAAACCTTCAACTGCTCACAACAATTGGTTTTGCCCACACGGCAGGCCATACATTTACCACAATGGAGGTAGGGAATGACCACGACTTTATCCCCTTTGATAAAGTCATGGTGACCATTTGGGTCTAAAATTTCCGCTGCAATTTCGTGACCGAGAATCCTGGGATAAGTAAAATAAGCCTGGTTTCCCGAAAAAGCATGTAAATCCGTTCCGCACACGCCCAAGTATTTTATCTGCACTAAAATTTCTCCTTTTTTTGGTTCAGGAGCCGGTTTTTCTCCGGCTCTAAAATTACCAGGGTTTTCACAAACGATGTATTTCATGCTATATTGAGTTTTTGAAAAATGATTAATTTCCGGTCCATCCCTTTAATTTACCGTTTTTTTATTGCATTATAGAGTGCAAAATTAAATATTTAACCTTAAATAAAAAATCGTCCATGAGCAGGATCCCTTATTTAGAACTGCAGTCAACCTTTGAATCGATCCTTAAAAAGAAAGCTTTTTCAACGGAAAAGGCGATGGTTTGTGCCAACCTGTTTGCCAAAGCCAGTTTGGATGGGGTGGCTTCCCATGGGCTGAACCGGTTTCCTGCTTTTCTGGAAATGGTAGAAAAAGGTTGGGTAGATCCCCATGCTTTACCTAGCCTGGAGTTTGCGCTTCCTGTATTTGAAAGATGGAATGGTCACCTTGGACCCGGAATGTACAATGCCCAACATGCCATGGATAGGGCTATAGAAATGGCGAAGGGAAATGGAATGGGCTGTGTTGCATTAAATAACACCAATCACTGGATGAGAGGGGGCAATTATGGGTGGCAGGCTGCTGAAGCAGGTTGCGTGGCCATTTGTTTCACCAATACCTTACCCAATATGCCGGCATGGGGAGGGAGTGAACCCAAAGTGGGGAATAATCCATTGGTGATGGCCATTCCCAAGGGGGAAGATGCCCTGGTTTTGGACATGGCCATGAGCCAGTTTTCCTATGGGAAGATGGATGTTTTTGAGAAAAATGCCAAAGAAATGCCTTTTGTTGCCGGATTTGATGAGCAGGGAAACCTGACCAAAGATCCTGCTTTTATTCTGGCAAAGCAATTGGCACTGCCCATGGGTCTTTGGAAAGGGGCCGGCCTTTCTATGATGTTGGATCTATTGGCCTCCTTATTTTCAAAAGGAAAAGCTACCCATGAAATTGGAGCTTTGGAAACAGAATATAGCATCTCCCAGTTTTTTTTATGTCTGCACCCTGCCACTTGTGGGTTGGATATGGAAGAAATGGAATTACATGTAAAAAGGGTGGTCGATGATTTAAAGACATCCACCGTTTTCAATGATAAGGAGGTGTGCTATCCGGGGGAGCAATCCCTGACCCGCAGGAAAAGCAATTTGGAAAAAGGGGTGCCCGTAGATCCCGATATTTGGGAAAGGGTGAAATCCATGTTGAATTAGGGGGTCAAATATTAATAGCCACGGGTTTCAACCCGTGGTTAATTAGTGGATAAAATATAGTTTTGGCGCATTTTTTGCTTTTTTCATGCAAAAATTGTGACAAAACTTGTACTACGAAACATGAGGTAATTAAAAATAAGAATGTTAATCATCGTCATGGGACTACCCGGGTCCGGTAAAAGTTTTTTTGCGCAAAGGTTGGCTGAGAATTTAGACATGGCCTATATCAATAGTGATGTCATTCGGAAGGAAATCAATTTGAAGGGACAGTATCAACCCAAACAGAGACTTGAGGTTTACAGGGAAATGGCAGTAAGGGCCCAGGTTTTTTTTCAAAAAAACAAAAATGTAATGGTAGATGCCACCTTCCAGTTCCCCGAAAGCAGGGACCTGTTTAAGGATTTGGCAGATAAATTTGGGCAGCGTCTGGTTTGCTATTATATCTGGGCAGAAGAAACATTGATTAAGGAGCGATTGTCTCAGGAAAGAAAGGACAGCGAGGCAGATTTTGAAGTTTATCGCCTGGTTAAATCGAATTATGCTGCCATCCCCCCACATTGCCATTCCATCCAATCCACCAACGAAAACATTGACGATATGATCAATAAGGCAAAAATCCATTTGGACCAATAGAAATGAATCCACAGGAGGTAAATGAACTGGCCAAAGCTGGAAGGTTTAGAGGAAATCATCTGGAAGGGGAGGTTTTGGAAACCCATATTTCATGGATTATTTTATCCGGGGATTTTGCTTTTAAAATAAAGAAACCATTGAAACTTTCTTTTTTGGATTATTCAACGCTGGCACTTAGGGAAAAATATTGTCAGCTCGAACTGGAACTCAATGGCCGATTTTCTGATATCTACCTTTCGGTGGAGGAGCTAAGGAAAAAGGAGGGGGTATGGCATGTTGGGGTTAGGGAAGGAGAACTTTTGGATTATTCGGTATGCATGAAAAGGCTTCCATCGGAGAGAAGGATGGACAAATTATTGGCTTCCGGTGAAGTCGGGGAAAAGGAAATCCAAGAATTGGCAGAGACCGTGGCCGCTTTTCACCAAAACGAAGAACCTTTGACCCCACCTTTTAACCTAGAAAAAGCCAGGGGCCTTTTCAATGACATCAACTCTGTGGCTGATACGCTGGAAGAGACAGTAGGTAAAAAGGCCATGAAAAACCTCCGGGAAATAATAGCCTGGAGCGACAGGTTTTTGGAAGACAATGCCAAGCGGTTTTCAGAGCGAATAGCAAATGGCTTTGTAAGGGACCTCCATGGTGACCTGCACAGTGGCAATGTCTTTTTGATGGATCGGCCGGTATTATTTGATTGTATAGAATTCAGTTCGGAGATCAGGACCACGGATATCCTATATGAGT
>JBBDSB010000499.1:0-4151 GCA_040905205.1 Cyclobacteriaceae bacterium | reverse complement strand
CATTATAAGGATTTTTTCTTAATTAAACAAAAATCCGATGGCTAATCTTATTTAAATTTTTTGCATCAATGATAGATAGATAGATAACCTTTTGAAATTCATATTGTTAACTAATCAAAAAGCATACCTAAAAAAATTTAGAAAAGCGATCATCAAGAAAACATGAAAAAGGCCCTTTTCCGTCAATGGAAAAGAGCCTTTAAAATTAGAGAAACATATATAGACCTTGTCAAATGGCCCATGCCTTGTCCCCCTTTTTATATTCCATGCAGGGATCATACCTTCCGGGCGTTTCAATGTAGCGCAATGCCTGGGTCGCTCCGATTTCAGAAGTAAAATAACCCAATATGGTGAGGTCTTTTAACATGCCGATGTACTCGGGTTTGTTTTCATTGGAGGGATCCATCATGGCCTTGTTCAATTTATTGAGATAGGCCGTTCTCTCATCCACGGATGCATCCATGAATCCCGTGCCGTTTTCTTCCTTGAATGCTACTTTAAGGCTGTTTAGCCCATTGACGAAGTTTTCCTGTTGCTCTTTATTATAGGTATCTTTTACCATCATGACCATAAAACCACCAATACCAGCTGCTTTGGCTCCCGGGGTATCAGTGGTTGGGATAATGGCTTCTCCGATTTCATCCAAATAGGCGATATCGTCCTCGGAAAAATCCAACCCCTCTATTTTGTCTTCGGGCGCACATCCTGTAAGGATGACATTGGCTCCCACCATGGTACCACCCATCATGAGTACCATACTTTTTAAGGCCTCTCTTCTGTTCAATAAATTCATGTCCTTTTCATTTTGGGTGTTATAAATTGCCTTTTTTCAATTCTTCCACTGCGAAATTGGCAGCTCTTGCGGTCATGGCCATATAGGTAAGGGATGGATTTTGTGCACCGGCTGAGGTCATCGCTGCTCCGTCGGTGACAAAAACATTTTTTGCGTCCCAAACCTGGTTGTTGCCATTTAAAACAGAGCTTTTAGGGTCTCTTCCCATTCTTGCCGTCCCCATTTCGTGAATGCCCTGACCAAAAGTATAGCCCCTATCGTAGGTTGTTACATTTTTGACCCCTGCTGCCTCGAGCATTTCTGCCGCATCGTTCATCATGTCTACCCTCATTTTTTTCTCATTCTCGTGGATTTCAGCATCCATTACCAATACATACATGCCCCATTTGTCCTTTTCGGTTTTACTGAGCTTGATGGTGTTGTTATGGTAAGGCAAAATTTCTCCAAAGGCAGTCATCCCCAAACTCCAAGGTCCCGGCTCTGTCAGCTCCGCTTTTAACGGTGCCCCAAAATCCAATTCGGCTACCGTTCTGCTCCAGCCGCTTCTACTGGCTCCGCCCTGGTATCCGAAACCCCTGACATACTCTCTTTGATCATCTCCGACATTCCTGAATCGGGGAATATAAAAACCCCCCGGCCTTCGGCCAAAATAATATTTATCTTCGTAGCCGTCAACCGTGCCGTTGGCACCTAACCTAAAGTGATGGTCCATTACATTATGGCCAAGTTCTCCGGAGCTGCTGCCTAATCCCTCCGGCCAAATTTCCGTAGCTGAACGCATTAAAACAGCGGTTGAATTAAATGAAGAGGCACAAAGAAAAACCACCTTGGCATTATATTCAATGGTCTCATTGGTTTCCCCATCCAAAACTTCTACTCCGGTTGCCTTTTTAGCATCTTTGTCATATAATACCCGGGTGACAATGGACCATGGCCTTAAGGTCAAATTTCCGGTAGCCTCCGCCGCAGGCAATGTAGATGATTGGGTACTGAAATACCCCCCAAAGGGACAACCCAGGGAACATTTGTTTCTATATTGACAGCCAGGCCGTCCAGGCAAAGGTTGGGTAATATTGGCTACCCTTGCATTGGTAACAAGTCTGCTACCCCCAAACCTTTCTTTGACGCGTTCAGCCACATCTTTTTCTACACAATTTAGGGGGATTGCGGGCATAAATTCCCCATCCGGTAAAATATCCAATCCGTCCCTATTGCCTGAAATCCCGGCAAATTTTTCCACATAACTGTACCAGGGTGCTAAATCATTGTATCGAATGGGCCAATCCGTGCCGATACCTTGTTTCAGGTTGGCTTCAAAGTCAATATCACCCAAGCGATAGCTTTGTCTGCCCCATAATAAGGACCGCCCTCCTACCTGATAACCTCTGAACCAGGTAAAAGGCTTTTTCTCTATATAGGGAGAATCCTCTTCGTGTGCCCACCAGTCCAGATTAAGTTCATTTAAAACATAGTCTCTCCTCAGGTTGGGATGGTTTTCCAACATCTCTATGGTTCTTCTGCCTCTATGGGGAATCTCCCAGGGGGCTTTTGTTGCATTTTTATAATCTTTGACGTGCTCTACATTCGGACCCCTTTCCAAAAGAAGGACTTTCATCCCCTTTTCCGTCAGCTCTTTTGCCGCCCATCCCCCGCTTATTCCGGATCCGACGACAATAGCGTCATAACTTTGATTAGCCATATTTATTTAATATTTATTTTAGGTTTACAAGTATATTGCTTTTTTCCAAGAATTGGTATGATTTTTAAATCTAACTGCGAATTGATATTTAAATCCTAAATTTAAAAAAACGAATTATTTTTTATTTTCTCCAATAATTAACCCTTTGGGATCCTGAATGTTTTTAAGATTGTTTTTTAAAGCAGTAGCATTTTTAAAGTCATTGTCCTTGAAGAAAAACATAAATATTAAGGTTACCACCAAGGCAATGGCTGAAGGAATCAACCAAATGTATTTCCAATCATGAACGCCCTCAGACAAGTATAAATCAGAAACTATCCCTGCGATCCAAAAGCCGATCAACATTCCGATCCCATAGGTGGCCAGGGTAATTAGGCCCTGTGCGGCACTTTTATATTTGGGACCGGCCTTTGAATCGGTATAGATCTGTCCGGACACAAAAAAGAAATCATAGCAAATTCCATGAAGCGCAATACCTATGATGAGCAGGTAGGTCCCGGATCCGGAATCCCCGTAAGCAAAGAACACATACCGGATGACCCAAGCCAACATGCCGACAATCATGGTCGTCTTTAAACCAAATCGTCTAAAGAAAAACGGCATTAATAATAGAAATAAAACTTCTGAAACCTGTCCAATGGTCATTTTACCTGTCGGGTTAGACATGCCAACCTCTGATAAAAAGGGGTTGGCATTTTGATAATAAAATGCCAGGGGAATACAAATCAATACCGATGAAATAAAGAAAATGGCAAAATCCTTATCCTTGAGCAATTTGAGGGCATCCAATCCCAAAATTTCTGAAATAGATTGCTTTTCATTCCGATCAATTTTCGGCGGGGTCTTCGGAAGGGAAAATGAAAACAATCCCAAAATCAAAGAGGAAATGGATGCCATTAAGAAAGTGTTCTTTAATAGGCCTTCTTTTAATGCGTCGGGACTGTCCCAAACAAAGAAAAAACTGATCATTAATCCCGAGGCGATCCATCCGATGGTGCCCCACACCCGTATGGCGCTAAATTCCATGGAGGGGTCTTTCATCTGATTAAATGATACTGCGTTGGCCAATGCCAACGTGGGCATATAAATCAACATATAAATCAACACGAAAGGATAAAAAGCGACAAAGCTTTCGGAATTATACATCAAATACATCAAAACTGCCCCGGCCAAATGAAGGAAGCCCAATATTTTTTCAGCATTGAAATACCGGTCTGCGATCAATCCTATGATGAAAGGGGCGATGATGGCGCCAAATGATTGGGTGGAAAAGGCTGCCGAAACCTGCGTGCCAGATGCCCCAAGGTTATTGCTAAGATAAGTTCCCAAAGTCACGAACCATGAACCCCAAACAAAAAACTCCAAAAACATCATTAAAGAAAGTTTCAATCTTGTGTTTTTATTCATTATTAGTTGAGATTTGTTGGATTAAAGGATGTGGATAAGGCTTTTGATTTTGGCAAACTATCGGCAGAAATATTTAATTTTAAGCCAATTTAGTGTAAATTTATCATTTCAGAAAGGACATGGGGTCATAGCTGGTAATTTTGGGTCTTTTGTGAAAAGGAATTTCAATGTAACCATTACGTTGAAATTCTTTGTTTAAATCGATGAAATCGAGCCTGCCTGAGGCAGACAGGCATGACGCAAGCGACACAC
>JBBDSB010000498.1:0-24598 GCA_040905205.1 Cyclobacteriaceae bacterium | reverse complement strand
GGTTTTTGACTGAAAATGATGAGTTGAGTTTTGGCGAAGTGGCCTGTAGGATTCCCGGCGGGCATATCCTGGAATTATGTGGAAAAGCCTATGGATTTGATGCCCTGGCGGCCTTTGTTTTATGCCATGATCCAAATTTAACCGAAGAGGAGCTTCAAAAAATCCTTCCTCCGTTGGATGCCAGGCCGAAACAGTTTTATGGTAATGTGATGATTTATCCGCATAAAGATCAGATTTCCAAGTTGATCATCCCTGAGGAGCTGAAAGAGGAATCCTATTTCCTCGACCACAATCTAATTCCTCCTTTGACCAATCAAAAAGTAAGTTCTAGGGAAGGATTTGGAAATCATTTCGGTACCGTTAATTTTAAAGGAGAAGATCCCGACAGAATGACCGAACTTTTGCTTCATTATGAAAATGTTGATTTCTACCATTAGTACATATATTTGGTAAATTTTAATTAATATATTTTTGGCATTTTAGTTTAAATTGCCATGGTTGGAAAAGAAACCAAATAAGAAAAAGACATTGGCAGCAAATGTTGCCAATCTTTTTCTTTTAATTATTATTAAAAATAAAGCGTTAAACCATAATGCAAGATCAGGTGATATTAGAGAAAAGTCAGGAGCTATTTGAGGAGTTATTCCAGGAATACAAAGAGGCCACTGTACTTACCAAAAACCAGAAAGCCCAGAAAATAATGGGGCAGTTGGATACTTGGTGTGATGATGAGATAGGGATATCCATGATCTATAACAAAATCCAAAAACTGGAAGAGGCAGGAATATTTAAAGATTCCCCCTGGGAAAACCCCAGTAAATTAGTACCGTCTTTGGTGAATGGCACCTACAAAAGCGGCCATCCGAATTCCACCATAGAATTATTAAGTGAATTGAGAGTGCTGGCCATAGCCAACGGCACCTTAACTTCCAGCCAAATGACCAGTTCGGAAGCCGATAGCTACATTCAGGAAGTCGTTGTTCATAACCTTGAGTTTGTGTTTAACGAACCCCTTGAAGAAACAAGGCAGTTAATGAGCAGCCATGAACTAAAAAAGGTCCATTCTTTATTTTCCTTTTTAGCGGATCAGATTAAACTGTCCAAGGTTAAATCCAAACTTGCTGAGGAATTAAAAATGATTTGTGAACAGCGCCCTGTTGTCACGGAGAAGCAAAGGAGGATCATCGCATTGGTGAAAGAAAAGATTGAACTCGATCCCAATGATCCAGAAGACATGGATTTGTTGGCATTCCAAAGAAGTATTTATAGACCGACAGAAAGAACGGTGGACAAGAGCTTTCAGGAATACAGGGATATTTTGGCCAATTTGACCATCAAGGAGTTGGAGGAAGAGGCCAATGAAATGGGTGAAATCATGTTACAATTTGGGTTGGTAAGTCAATATCATGGCGTATTATTGATACATTTGGTGAGGAAGGAGCTTTACGAATTGGTTCCAGGCTGTTTATCGTTGACCCCTGTAGGCATCGCCCGGTACCATGAGTTTAAAGATTTTGTGACTTTCCTTGTGGTTCAGGTAATTGATCCCTACAATGCCCAATGCCTCTACGGTTTGGCAAAAATGCTTGAAAACGGAGTACTTTCCAGGGAAGCAGTAAGATCGGGACTTTTTAATTTGACCAAAATCTCCATCCATCCGGAGGTGGTCAAAAGGATTTTAAAATCAACGAGAACTCCTCATGAAAAAGTTACGCCGAAACAATATCTTATAGGGGCCCTATTCAGAATTTTGGGTCAACCTTTAGGTGTAGGGCAAGGAAATAATCCTACCTGCCAAAGCGCAAGGGGAATTAGTATGTGGAGCCAACATGCACCTGCCAAACTGATTCATATGGTTCAGAATGCAGCAGAACATGATGACCTGACGTTTAGATTTGAAGGACAGGAAGTTAAATACTCTCAAACCCAACCCGGGCTGGTGCAGGTACTGGACCACCTTTTGGACGCGGTGTCTGTAACACTGGTACCCATGTTGGACAGAATTTACAATGACATGATGCTAAGGGCTTCCGGTAGGGGAGAAGATCCCCATAAATGGGTCAATCCAGCCTTATATGGGCAGTGGATACAAATTGGTTTCGCTTCTGCCTATGATTATCTATTTAATGCCATAGTTGATTTTGATGGGTTTACAAGGGTTTTTTATGCCACTTTCCACCCAAAATATAATGGGGGACACCGAATGGTTTACCCCAATCCCGTTGGTATATTTGTCACCACCGCCAAAGGTGAAATGTTGGGGTTTCATGCGGTTTCCCTGTTGAGAATCGATTATGATCCGGAGGACCAATTAAGGGCCTATTTCCTCAATCCAAACAATGAAGGCAGGCAAGATTGGGGGCAGAATATCAAACCATCCGTTCATGGAAAAGGAGAAATCCACGGAGAATCCTCCCTTCCTTTCCATCAGTTTGCAGCCAGGATCTATGCTTTTCATTATAATAACCTGGAAGCTTCAGATAAAATGGATGCGGTCTTGGAAAATGAGGTGAAAAAAGTTTTTCCGCTCGCTAAAGAAAGCTGGGGAAAATCATATACCTGGCTGGAAAATAAAAAGAAATGGTAAAACATTCATCAAGAATAGAATTAAAGCAATCTGCGTATAAAAGTAATATTAATTTTATCAGAAAGAAGATAGGCGAAAAGCCTATCTTTTCCTCTGTTGTCAAAGCCAATGCTTATGGACATGGCATTGAGACCTTTGTGCCGATGGCCGAAAAATGTGGTATCCACCATTTTTGTGTGGCATCATCTTATGAGGCAGAACAGGTATTGAAAGTATGCCGTAAGGAAAGCCATATCGTCATCATGGGAATTATCTATCAGGAGGACATTCCATGGGCCATAGAAAACGACATTGGATTTTTCGTTTATAATTATGACCGGCTTCCCGTGGCACTAGCAGCTGCAAAAAAGGTTGGAAAACCGGCAAGGGTGCATGTGGAAGTAGAAACAGGAGCCAACAGGACCGGTATGCACGAAAAAGAATTTCCAAATGCTTTGAATTTTTTAAAAAAAAATACCGAATGGGTCTATTTTGAAGGTTTATGTACCCATTTTGGCGGAGCAGAAAGTGTATCCAATAAGTTTAAAATTGATATGCAACTCAAACGATACAAAGCCGCTCTGAGGATCTGTAAAGAAAAAAAGATCTTCCCGGAAATCCGGCATATTGCCTGCTCGGCTGCGGCTCTCGCCATGAAGGAAACGGTTTATGATATGGTCCGGATTGGTGTGGCTCAATATGGATTTTGGCCAAGCCCTGATGTTTATTTTGCCCACCTGCATGAAACCAATAAAACCTCCGATACCTCATTAAAGCGGATTTTTACCTGGAAAACAGATGTTATGGATATTCGGGAGGTGAAACAGGGGGAATTCATTGGATATGGTACTGCATTTCAGGCCACCCACCCAATGACCGTTGCTGTATTGCCCTTGGGATACTCTAACGGATACCCCAGGGCTTTGTCCAATAGAGGACAGGTTTTAATTAAAGGTAAAAAAGCTCCCATTGTAGGTTTGATCAATATGAACCTCTTTATGGTGGATATTACCCATATTCCAAAAGTACAGGTAGGGGAGGAAGTGGTTTTGATAGGTAGGCAAAACAACAGTGTGATCAATGTATCCAGCTTCACCAATGCAACTCAATTGCTAAACAATGAAATGCTTAGCCGTCTTCCTGCAGCTATTCCCAGAACGGTAGTGCGGTGAAAGGAGTGGTTTTTCTCCTGACTTCAGCAAGTGTGGGTCCTGTTTAATTTTTCAATTACTGAACACGGATAACGCAGATTAGGCTGATTATCGCTGATCTTTTATTTAAAAAAAAATCCGTGTGAATCCCTGTCTGCTGACAGGCAGGCGTAAAATCCGTGTGCCATTTTCGTTCCTATTCTATATGGGAAACCTTATACAATAAAATATTACTGAACACGGATTAAGCTGATTATCGCTGATCTTTTATTTAAAAAACTTAAACCGATCTCAGGTTAAAAGGGCCTTGGTACCCATACTAAGGGTTAATAAGTTGAAACAACAATTCAGGTTCATCGGTGGTGATAAAGTCCACATCCTGTGACAATAGCCACTCCATATCTTCTTTTTTGTTAACGGTCCAGACATTGACGGTCAGGCCCAGATCCTGCGCTTCATTAATCCATTGGGGATTTTCGCGGACCGTTTTGATATTGTAATCAAACCCAAAAAAGCCTTCCTTTTTTAAAATTTCAGGTGATCGGTCTCCTGTAAGGTAAGCCACATTGGCAGATGAATCCAATTCTATCACTTTCAACCCAATATCATAATCGAAAGTAATGTAATCCACCCATTGCTCAGCTTTCAAACTTCTTACCAATTCTACTGACTTTTCAGCAATTTCCAGGCCCCGTTTCTTATTGATTCCAGAAGGCTTTATTTCAAAAATTAGTTTGGTTTTATCCTGGGACATGCCTTTTTTGAGGTAGGCTTCTGCGGTAGGGATGTTTTCTCCATTTGGCAGTGGCTTAGTGCGCAGTTGCTTATAGGTAACCTGCTCAATCATCATCCCTGCATGGTCTGCATCATGGTTGGCCACTAATACGCCATCAGCCGTCATCCAGACATCAAACTCGGATCCTTCACATTTAAGATCAATAGCCTCCTGAAGGGAAGCAAGGGAATTTTGGGGATGCTTTTGGGCCTTCCAGGCTCCCCGGTGTGCTATAACTTTGTTTTTATAAAAAGTAGAATGCCGGCCGCTGCATGAGAAGAAACCAATGGCAAGAATGCCTACCAAAAAAACAATTTGTGATGTCATGGATGTTGCTTTTTAATAATAAAGGAAGGATAATAATTTCTCCTGTTAATTGAATTGGGATTAAAGATAACATATACCAAAAGAATAAATGGTCATTTTAAGAAGAATTAATTCCAAATCCCAGTGGGTACGATTTCCAAAACATGTCCAAAAGGGTCTTCAAAATAAAAGCTTTCAAGCCCATTTCCCCAATCCTGAACATGGGTGATAAGCATACCGGATTGTTTGAACTTTTCCTTTGTCAAATGATATTCCTTTTCGGGTACCTCAAAGGCCACATGTTGTTTCCCTTCCGCAAAATGGGGAGGCAATGTTTTTTCATTTTTTGTGGCTTCAGGGATAAAACAGAGGAGTACGCTGTCACCACACCGGAAAAAAGCATGGCGTTTTTCTGATTTTGAAATCAATTTCATTTCCAGAAGACCCTGATAAAAAGCAATGGCTTTATCCAGGTCATTGATGTACAAACAGGTTTCTTTGATTTGGGTATAGGGAATCATTATTTAACCAGGATTTTTAACAATTAAGGGCTGATGGCGTTTCCGGTTATTTAGGAAAACACTTATTTTGCGAAATTAATTTTTAAGTATCGTCTTAAATTCGCAGTAAATTCGGATAATTAACTGGATTTAAAGCGATTAAGCCTTCCAGGTTTGTGTTTTAAGAAGTACCAGACCATCAAAAAAACCTGGATGGTTGGTGGATTTTAGGAATCAATTATTTCCTTCCAGGTAAAAGGATTTTAAGATATAATTGAGTTGTTCATATTCAATCAAGAATGCGTCATGGCCATAGATAGAGGTGATCTCCTTATAGGTTCCTTTGTTTACATGTTGGCCAAGGTATTGGGACTCTTCTTTGGTAAAAAGCACATCGGTATCCACACCAATGGAAAGCACCCTGCATTGGATACCCAAGAGGGCTTTTTCCGTACCTCCCCGTTCCCTGCCCAGGTCATGACTGTCCATGGCTTTTGAAAGTACCCAATAGGAAAGGGCATTAAAGCGGTTGGCCAGCTTTATACCCTGGTACCTTAGGTAACTGCTGATTTTAAAATCATCCCTCTTTTCTTCTGTTTCGCTTTGACTTTGGAGGAAAGTTTTGGGATGTCTGTAACTCAACATGCCAATGGCCCTTGCGGTTTCCAATCCCTTTTTTCCTGCTTCGGGATGTGACCTTCCCCAAGTATTATCAGATTCTATCGCCATTCTTTGTGTTTCATTAAAACCTATGATCCATGGAGAGGCTTTGGCATTGGCAGCAATGATGATGGCGTTTTTTAGCCTGTCCTTTAGGAGGTAAGCCCACTCCAGGGCCACTTGACCACCCAAAGATCCACCAATTACCGTATTAATGCTTTCTATTCCGAGATGAATTCTTAATTTATCCAGCGAATGGGCGATATCCCGGGTGGTAATACTTGGGAAATCATAATAATAGGGTTTGCCTGAATCGGGATTTTCAGTTAAGGGTTGGGTTGACCCATAGCAGGACCCTAAAAGGTTGGCACAAACAATGAAATGCCTGGAGGGGTCAAAGAATTTATCTTCCCCTACCAGACCTGACCACCATACCTGGGGGTTGGCATCCCCTGTCAAAGCATGCAAAATCCAAATGACATTGTCCTGGCGGGCATTAAGCTGGCCCTGTGTGGTAAAACTCAATTGAAATCGGGGAAAAATTTCCCCGGATTCCAATTTAAGTTTTTCATTGCAGTAGAAAATCTCTTGGGTCATTGGAGTGATCAAATACGGCGATTGAAGGATCATTCTGATTATTTTATTTTTTCAAAGGCGGTACTTAAGTCTGCTTTGAGGTCTTCCACATGTTCAATGCCGCATGATATCCTCAAACTTGTGGGCGTCACGCCTGCCGCCAGTTGTTCTTCATCGGAAAGTTGTTGGTGGGTGGTGGCGGATGGCTGGATGATCAAAGTCTTTGCATCACCGACATTGGCCAGGTGGGAAATCAGTTTCAGGTTATTGATGAATGCCGAAGCGGTTTCCTTTTCTCCTTTTAATTCAAAACTGAGCACCCCTCCAAATCCATTTGGAAGGTATTTTTTCGCCAAATCATGGTAAGGACTTGAAGAAAGGCCAGGGTAATTGACTTTCTTTACCTGGGGATGGGTATCCAGCCATTGGGCGATTTCAAGGGCATTGTCAACGGTACGTTGGACCCTCAAAGAAAGGGTTTCCAAACCCTGAAGTAACAAAAAGGAATTGAAGGGACTTAATGCAGGACCAAAATCCCTTAATCCTTCCACCCTTGCCCGTATGGCGAAAGCCACATTGGGCATTCCCAGGGGATTATCATAACCAAAGGTTTCCCAGAAATTCAAACCATGATAACCTTCTGATGGCTCGGAAAATTGAGGGAATTTTCCATTTCCCCAATTATAATTTCCTCCGTCCACAATAATTCCGCCAATAGAAGTACCATGTCCTCCTATCCATTTGGTGGCTGAGGAAACCACTATATTAGCGCCATGCTTTATGGGCTGGGAAAGGTATCCACCTGCCCCGAAAGTGTTGTCTACAACTAGGGGGATGTCATATTTTTTGGCCAATTGGACGATGGCGTCAAAATCCGGTACATTAAATTCCGGATTACCAATTGTTTCAACATAGAGGGCCTTGGTTTTATCATTGATTTCTGCCTCCAGGTCAGCAGCCTTGTCAGATTGGGCAAACCTTGCTTCAATACCAATTCTTTTGAAAGACACTTTAAATTGATTATGGGTTCCTCCATATAAAAATGGGGAGGTTACAAAATTGTCTCCAACAGTCAGAAAATTGTTCAGGGCCAGAAACTGGGCGGCCTGACCCGAGGCCGTGGCCACTGCGGCAACGCCACCCTCTAGAGCGGCCACTCTTTTTTCAAAAACATCTGTAGTCGGATTCATAATCCGCGTATAGATGTTGCCAAATTCTTTCAAAGCAAATAGATTGGCCCCATGCTCTGCGGAATTGAATACATAGGAAGTGGTCTGATAAATAGGAACCGCCCTGGCATTGGTGGTGGGATCTGCCTCCTGTCCGGCATGAATTTGAAGGGTTTCAAATCGATAATTTTGTGACATCTTGTTGTGTGTTTTAGGTTTATTAAAATAGGAAAGGTTTTAGATTAAAAACAGGCTTGAAAATCGACATGGCAACTCATATAACCCAAAAGCGAAAACAACGGGATCTGTGCTTTTCTGGCATGGGCCCATTTGTTAAAATGAAGTTTTTGAATTTTATTGGGGTAAGAGAAAGTCGCTTGGTGTATGTATTCATCGTTTATGAATTTATATTTCCAAATGAAACCGTTTTCACCTGGCAGGAATTGGCACCTTGGATTTTCCAGGTTGCCAGAGGGTCACAGAGCCTGTCTCTCATCTCTTCTATATAAATCCAGCTACTTTAAAAAGTAAAAGGATATTGCAAAATAAGTGGTCTTTAAGTGGATTTCAAATATTTAGGAATAAAATTTTTGATAATTGAAACCATCTCTCAGTATTTCAGTGCAATATAAGATGAAAGTTTTTGGCTTTTCATTTCTATTGATGTCTTTAATCCTAATTCGGGTAGGTCTTGCCCAGGATTTATCAAGCTGGAGTTTTGAAGTACAGCAGGGTGTTATCATCCCACATTCCGAAGAACTTGCCCGCGTTGCACAATCCCATCCCATGGGGATAAAGGTTTCGTTCGAGGAAATGCCAACCAGTAAAGATGCTTGGTCCAACTGTAATTGCTTTCATTATTTGGGATTAAACCTTTCCTACCATGATTTCCGAAATCCGGACATATTAGGAAAGGGAATTACCCTTTCAGGTTCCTTTGAGCCCCTTCTCTGGCATCAAAAAAAGTGGCAGGTCACTTTAAAAACTGCCATAGGGGTCAGCTATCTTACAAAAGTTTATGATGTAGACACAAACCCGGAAAATCTATTCTTCAGCAGCCCCATTAGTTTCATGATGTCTGTTTCTCCCAAAATAAGGTACCGGCTTTCAAATCATTTATCTACCAATTTATCTTTGAATTACAACCATATTTCCAATGGAGGCCAAAGCCAACCCAATAAGGGTATGAATTTCCCGATGATAGGATGGGGATTTTCTTATTTGACAGCGAATATTCCTTTGCCCAGCTATGAACCTGAACGATTGGTCAAGAAAATGACTTTCCTAGTGGATTTCTTGGGAACCAACAGAAATAATCCAAAAGGAGGGGGTAGGGTAGGTTCTTTTGGTGTATCCTTGGATGCAAATTATCAATTTTCTTATCTCAACGGTTTTGGAGGAGGGCTGGAGGCCAATTGGGATAAGGCCGTAGAATTATTGTATGGTAAAAGAGGGTATATTCAAGGCGTTTATTTGGCGCACCATTTGATGTTTGGGAGGTTTGATTTCAGTCAAAGAATGGGACTGTACCTGATAAAACCTCCGGGTTATATCGAAAATAAATCCTTTTTTCAAAGATATATTCTAAATTATAATGTTTTAAAAAACACAAGGGTTGGTTTGGGAATAAAGGCTCATGGCCATGTGGCCGAAAACATGGAAGTAAGATTGGGTTACGAATTTTAAAGATCATACTCACCATAGGTTAAAAAACGTTAATATTTCGGGTTATTGGGTACAATACGTTTCTTTTGCCGTAAAAGTTAATACTGGTAGGAAGGGCTTTCTGGAAGTAAAATTGGATAAGAATTTATTAAAAAATACAAAATGCTTGATTTGCTCCTTTTACCGACGGTATAAATTTCGGGAGAGTGAAAACAAGATGATTTGAAATGAAATAGATCTTTAATATATTTCATGCGTTAACAATCAGCCAGTGCTCATAAAATTAATTAAAAATCAATTCAAACTATTATTGCATGAAAATTAAACTCAGAATATATTTTTGGATCCTGTTTTTGGGGATCGGTTTCGGGGCAATTTCAGCCCCGGAAATGGAGGAGTACCGGAATTTGGACAGCTTAAAAATCCCAAGCAACTGGTTTCTTTTAGATCCGGTAGATGATCATATAATGGGTACTGGCGTTGAAAAGGCCTATGAAAAATTTTTAAAAGGAAAATCTCCCAAACAAACTGTGGTAGTGGCAGTAATTGACTCGGGGGTAGATTTGGAGCATGAGGATCTGAAAGGAAAAATATGGGTCAATGAAGACGAAATTCCAGGAAATAATTTGGATGATGATGGCAATGGCTATGTGGACGATGTTCACGGCTGGAACTTTATTGGCGGTCCTGATGGCTCCCACGTGGCTGAGGATTCTCATGAGTTGACCAGGGAATATGTCAGGTTAAACAAAATTTATGGTGATCTGGAAGCCGAAGATATTAAACGGAGGAAAAGGGAGGAATATGCCTATTGGAAAAAAATAAAGAATAATTTTGAAAGCAGCAGTGAAGAAGCCCAAATGAACTTTGCCATGTATTCAAAGATGCATGAAGGTTTTTTGGACATGGCTAATTTGGTAAAAGCCCATTTTGAAGTCGAGGACTTTAAAAAAGAGGACCTGGAAGATTTCAAAGCAGACGAAGAAAAGGTAGTTGCAGCCATAGAAATGTTATCACAACTTTTTGGAATGGTACTGTTGGAGGATGTAGGGATCAATGAGGTCTTGGATGCTTTGGAGGATACTTTAGAACATTTCGAAACCCAAGCCGAGTATGCCTACAATTTAGATTTTGATCCCAGGGAGATCGTGGGGGATGATCCGGAAAACTATAAAGAGCGGTATTACGGAAACAATGATCCAACAGGTCCTGACCCCACTCACGGGACCCATGTGTCTGGCATTATTGCTGCCAATCGCAAAAATGATTTGGGAATGGATGGTATTGCCGAACATGTTTTGATCATGCCGATAAGGGCAGTACCCAATGGGGATGAAAGGGACAAAGATATTGCCAATGCCATTCGATATGCCTCAGATAACGGGGCGCATATTATCAATATGAGTTTCGGGAAATCTTACTCCCCAGGTAAAAAATATGTTGATAAAGCTGTCAAATATGCCGAAAGAAAAGGGGTAATACTGATACATGCCGCAGGAAACGACTCGAAAGAAATTAATCCAAAAAACAGTTTTCCCAATAAGTGGTTTGAACGAAGGGGAAAATCAGATGCCTGGCTGGAAGTAGGGGCTTCCTCCGGCCTGGCTGATGAAAATCTGCCGGCTTATTTCACGAATTTCAGCGACCAATCGGTGGATTTATTTGCTCCGGGCGTGGACATATATTCCACTGTTCCGGGAAGTGAATACGATTCCCAAAGCGGTACCAGCATGGCTGCCCCTACCGTTTCCGGGGTGGCGGCGCTCATAATGGCATTTTATCCGGACCTTAAGCCCAAAGAGGTAACAGAGATCCTTCAACAATCGGTTCATAAGCAAAACAAAAACAGAGTTAAATTACCCGGTCAGGATAAAACGGTTCAATTTGGATATTTGAGCATCACGGGAGGGGTGGTGAATGCTTATCAAGCCCTTCAATTGGCTGAATCCATGACCAAATAGGTCTACGAAAATTCCTTTGGGATGAAATCGAGCCTGCCTGAGGCAGACAGGCAGGTGCGAGATTCCATATGGCCGCTAAAAAACAATTATAAACACATGAAATACCCCATTTATTTTGATCATAATGCGACCACGCCCTGTGACCAGGAGGTAATGGATGCCATGATGCCTTTTATGAGAGAGCATTTCGGCAATGCCTCCAGTGTACATCATCCATACGGATGGATGGCTGAGGAGGCCGTGGAAATGGCCCGTGAGCAAGTGGCCCATCTGGTTGGAGCGGCACCAAAGGAAATAGTCTTTACCAGTGGTGCTACCGAATCCATTAATCTTGCCATCAGGGGGATAAGTCAAGCGCATGCCGGCAGGCATCATTTTATTACCCTTCAAACCGAACACAAAGCAGTATTGGATACCTTTGCGGTTTTGGAAGAAGAAGGCCATGAGGTTACTTATCTCCCGGTTCAAAAAAATGGCCTGGTGGATTTGACCCTACTTGAAAAGTCCATTACCAGGCCTACCCTGATGATGGCAGTGATGTTGGCCAACAATGAAACCGGGGTGATCCAGCCCATTGATGAAATCGGCTTAATGGCCAAAAAACATGGCGTTTTGCTATTATCAGATGCCGTTCAGGCTGTGGGGAAAATCCCCGTTGATGTAAAGCAGTTAGGGGTGGATTTAATGCCCATGTCAGCACATAAATTTTATGGTCCCAAAGGGGTAGGGGCACTTTACGTCAGAAAATCCAAACCCCAAATTTCTATGTCTCCATTAATCACCGGAGGAGGGCATGAACTGGGTAGGCGAAGTGGTACCCTGAACGTGCCCGGAATAGTAGGTATGGGGCAAGCAGCAACCATTGCCAGGCAGGAGTTGGGCAAGGAAGCGGTACGCCTTGGATCACTTAGGAATCACCTTGAAAATTCATTGCTTGTTCTAAAGGACTGTCTGCTAAATGGGGCTCCGGAAAAGAGGTTGCCTCATGTGTCCAATTTATCCTTTGGGGGAATAGATGGAAGGGAATTTCTGATAAGAATAAACAAAGAACTGGCCATCAGCTCAGGATCCGCATGCAGCAGCATAACGGATAAGCCATCCCATGTCCTACTCGCCATGGGCGTGAACCCCAATACAGCAAAGGCCACCCTAAGATTTGGATTGGGTAAATCCACCGATCAACAACAAATTGATTTTGCAATTGATTTTGTAAAAACTACCTTTAACCAGCTGAAGGAAATTTAAGGTGATTTCGGTAAGAATTGGAAACAGGCATGGAAGAAAAAGATTTTACCCATCTGGATAAAAAGACAGGTAATCCCACGATGGTCGATGTAGGGGAGAAAAATGTCACCAAAAGAATGGCGGTGGCCTCCTGTAAGGTAATTTTGGGAAAAGATATATTAACATCCCTTATGGATAAGGGTGATATATTTACCAAAAAGGGTCCTGTTTTTCAAACCGCCATTATTGCCGGGACGATGGGGGCCAAGAAGACCGCAGACCTGATACCGCTTTGTCATCCACTGGGAATGGATGATTGTAAAATCAACATTGAGGTGATCAATGCCGAAGAAATTTTGGTCCGTTGCACTACCAGGGTAACCGGAAGGACGGGGGTAGAAATGGAGGCCCTGACCGGTGCTTCGGTGGCAGCCTTAACTATTTATGACATGTGCAAGGGCTTTTCTCACGATATTACCATCCAAGACCTACAATTACAAGAAAAAACAGGAGGGAAAAGTGATTTTAAAAGAAAGTAATAAACATCAAAAACATGCTAAAATTGCCCGGCCGGATATGGGTGATTTTGGGAGAAATGAATTGGGTTTTATGGGTACATCCTGTCAAAGGATTCAGCAATTGGCCCGGGATATCATCAAAAACCTTTGTGCCAATTACCACCTGGCTTATGTGGATGCTGATCACAAAGAAGGGGACAGGCTGATGGCCGGAGAGGGGGAGGAGAACAGTTTGATGAAGTACCCGGGAACCCGGGAATTAAGGGATAAAATTGTGTATAAAAGGTTGGATATCAACCAGTCCAATACTTCGATATTTGATCAAAGGCAATGGTTGGTAAAGCAGGATTTGGTGTTGGTCAATGCCAATCATTTCCCTTCCAAATGCCAGGTTTTGATCATAGATCCCGACAAGTCTCTGGAAAAGAAATTGGACAGGTTAACAGATGTACAATTGATTTTATTGAAAGGGGAGGTAAAGGATATTCCCGACCTAGTCAAAAACCATATCAAGGGGGTGGAATCTGTACCTTGTTACCATCTGGATGACACCCCCAAAATCACTGAATTTATAAGGAAGTGGATGAAATCCAGGATACCACCAGTTTATGGGTTGGTTTTGGCTGGTGGAAAAAGTACCAGGATGCGAAAAGACAAAAGTTCCTTGGAATACCATGGTAAAAACCAGAGGGAACACACCATGGAATTATTGGAACCTTATGCGGACGCTGTTTTTTTATCCTGCAGCCAGGAGCAGGGGTTGGAATTTAAGAGGAAATATCCCATCATTCGGGATAAGGTACTTGGACTTGGACCTTTTGGAGGATTAATTTCGGCTTTCATGGAGAAACCGGATGTGGCCTGGCTGGCCTTAGCTTGTGATTTGCCCTTTTTAACCAAAAAGACGTTGGATTTTTTGGTTGCCCACAGGAATCCATCCAAGCTGGCTACTGCCTTTTTAGACCCCAAGGGTGAATTTCCGGAACCTTTGATCACGCTTTGGGAACCAAGGGCCTATCCGGTCCTTTACCAATTTTTAAGTCAGGGATACAGTTGCCCCCGAAAAGTGCTGATCAATTCAGATATCGAATTATTGAATGCGCCTGATCCGTCGGAGTTTAAAAATATCAATTTCCCTGAGGAGTACCGGGAAGCTGCTGCCGCTTTGCGCAAGGACTTAAAAAGTGAGCATTAAACCCCAATTACTTTTAAATTAAAAGATTAATTCGGGTATATTTGCCATATGATAGATTTTAAGAAAACAGGTAAAATAGTCATTACCTGTTTTGACCGGTATGCGGAGTATTTAGAGCAGGAGATACAAGATTTGGGATTTCACCCCACCGGGTCCTTTAGGACCAGGGTGGAGTTGAGCGGAACATTAGACGACTGTATTTACCTCAACCTTCACCTTAGAACGGCCAGCCATGTGCTATATGAGATCCATCAATTTTCGTTATATCATATTCAGGATCTTTATAAAACAGTGAAGGACATTGAGTGGGAAGCTTACATTGAAAAGGACAGTTATTTTTCTGTGATCAGCAATGTAAAGCATGAAAGTGTAGACAATCCCTTGTTTGCCAACCTTAAGATCAAAGACGCCATAGCTGACCGGTTCAGGGAAAAATTCGGTTCCAGGCCTGATTCAGGATCGGTATTGAACGAAGCGGTATTTCAATTTTTTTGGAAGGAAGAAAACGCATCGCTATATATTAATACTTCTGGAGAGACATTGATCAAACATGGTTACCGGAAGATTCCGGGAAAAGCCCCCATGATGGAGTCTTTGGCTGCTGCCTCATTAATTGCTTCAGGCTGGGATAGGAACAGTCCTTTTATCAATCCCATGTGTGGGGCGGGAACTGTGGCCATCGAAGCTGCTCTGATGGCCACAGACCGATTCCCTGGCTTGTTCAGAGATGATTATGCCTTCATGTATATCTCCGGTTACGATGCAGGAGTTTATTATCATCTTAAAAAGGAACTTAAAGCCAAGGTTAAGGAAAAATTGGCTTTCCCTATCATTGCCTCCGATATCGACGGGCTGGCCATTAAAGCCGCCCGGACCAATGCCATTGAAGCTGGGGTGGAGCATCTGTTGCAGTTTGAAACCTGTGATTTTAAAGAAGCTTCCATACCAGAAACCGATAAGGGTGCGGTATTTTTTAACCCCGAATATGGAGAACGACTTGGAGATATGGATAGCCTGGCGGTTACCTATCGGGAAATTGGAGATTTTATGAAGAAAAATTGTCCGGGATATACAGGATTGGTGTTTACCGGCAATATGGATCTGGGTAAAAAGATAGGCTTAAAGCCAAAAAGAAAGATTCCCTTTTATAATGGCACCATCGATTGCAGGTTATTGATTTTTGAGCTGTATAAAGGTAGTAAAACCCCTAAATGGGAGGCGGTTTGATCCTCCTGAATTCGACAAGGGTCAGTCCCATATTATTTTTAATCGCTGATTTTTATATTGTAAATGTTTTTGGTTTATAAATTGACCCTGATTCCTGTATTTTAACATTAAATTCCCTGTACTTTTTGGCTTGACCCAAAAAGAGTACCAGAAAATCAAGAAAAAAATATCCTTCTCCCCGCAAGGCCAGCCGCGCCCCTCGGATTTTTTTCAGGCCACCGCACTTTTCGTACAAAAAGTAGACCCTACGATCGGCTATAACAGATTTTTTTAAGTAACGTAACCACTATAAATCCACCGCCTTGCAGGTTTTGGCGTTAAGAAATCCGGACAGCGGGTCGGGTAAGGCAGAGGCATGTTTGACGAAGGGTTTTGGGAGGCAATGCCTTACTTCTAGAAAAGCCTTTTCATCCAAAAACCTGAGGAGTTTGCCTCTGTGCGGGAGGGGTTCGGATTTTAGCCAAAATATGCACAGTGGCGGGGTTTTTGGTTCTTTTTGACCTGCAGCAAAAAGAACATGGGTTAATAATGTCCATCAGGCATATAGGACCCTAATCCAGTGTCCCATCTCTCAGCCCTTCGTTTTAAATCTTTGAAATAGACCTATAATTAAAAATTATGAAATTTTTAAGTTTGGGTCTCTCAGTGCCGAAGTCAGTAGAAACTGTACGGGATATACTTGTTTGGTGTTTACCGGTAATATGGATCTGGGAAAAAAAATAGGATCAAAAGAAAAAGAAAATTTTTCATTGGAGGAAAATTATTGAAGAATTTTTTCTACGGCAAGAATGTTTTCGCTTGAACTGTCTATGATTCTTTTGGACCTGAGGTACCTGTTGTATTCATATTCATCATAATTTTCATCCTTGGGGTCTAAACTGCTGATCCGAACCCTTCCCCTGGAATGGATGAATGACCGGTTGCCGATCCACATGCCTACATGAACGACGCGCTCTGAGGTACTATCGGTGGCAGGAACACCAAAGAACAATAAATCGCCGATTTCAAGCTTGTCCCAATTTTTGTCCCGATCCACCTCTTCGCCTTCTCTAATCTGTTGGGAAGCATCCCGTGGAATAATCATTCCATTTAAGAAAAAAATCGTTTTGGTAAACCCGCTGCAATCCACCCCTTTCGTAGAGGTGCCTCCCCATAAATAGGGAACCCCCATCATATTTTTTGCGGTTTTGACCAGGTTTTCTTCATTCGTGTTTCTGGTATTTTTCCAGATTTCATAAGGAAGGGCATCTGTTTTGCTTACAAATCCACTTCTTCCATCAGGAAGCCGAACATGGTAGTCCCCATCGGATTCATTTAAAAGTTCCAGGACATTTCCCGCCGTAAGGTCACTGACCAATGTGGCAAAATTGATGTCTTCATAGACATAGCTGGTCATTTCCGTGACCATCAGTTTGGGCTTGCCTGTCCATTCATTCATTTTATCCTGATCCAGCAATTGGATGGCAGAGGCATCTACCCAGGAAATGTAGCGGTCAGGTGTTTGTACCAGGTACCAGGAACCCATTTTTTTTAATACATTCAAGGGGGTTCCCAAAAGTGCCTGAGTGGACAGCTCGGCAGAATGCTTGGCTTCACTTCTTAAATTGGCAACGGAATTGGTTACCAAGGCCATAGTTTGAGCGCCCAATTTTTCTTCCGGTAGCAAATCGATTCCATCTGAGAATTCGATATCATTTGCCTTGAAAGACCTGATCAGGGCTTCATGGGCTTCCGGCAGGTTGGTTTCTCCCAAAAGACTGTCATTTATAAACTGAATGTCAAAGATGGCTACACGTTTATCAGCTGCCAACTTTTCTTTGGTCTCCTCAATTAATGTTATCGCCAATTTTTCCTTTTTATCCTGTCCGCAGGAGTAAAGAAAAAAAGCGATTATTGAAAACCATAAGTAATAATAAGATCTCATGAAGCAGGAATATTTTAATTCCACAAATGTAGGGAATTATGGTTCCATAATTCCAATAATAAAGTGTAACTAATATAACAGAGGGGAAATAACGGCAATAATAACCGGGAATATCATCTGGTGAAGGTATTGCATCCAAGGGAACAAATTACTGAATCAAACATTAAAAATTAATTTTCTTTTTTTTTAGGTGAAGATTAAGTTTATCCATGAATCATGGCATTATACCCTGTGGAGGGGGTTATCCGATGATTTTTTATAAAAAAGGGCCTATTTGATTTTCCTTTTGGTAACTTTGAAGTTTGGTTTGCCAATGTGCAAATGCCGGAAATAAAGATTTAAAAGTAAAATTTAATTATATTCGAAGCTAATTAAGAACATTAAAATGAATAAAAGTTCCCTTTTTAAGGAGTTGTTCGTCAACATAAAAACAACAGGTGCCGTAACCTTCAGTTCTAAGTATTTGGTAAACAAAATGTTATCTTTTGCAGATTTTAAAGGCGTAAAAACTATAGTTGAATTGGGGGGAGGTGATGGCAGTATTACAAAGGGGATTATTGATCGCATGGATGACGATGCTGTTTTATTCGTTTTCGAAATCAGTGAAAATTTCTGCCATAATTTAAAGTTAAAATTTAAAGGCAAGAATGTCAAAATAATCTGTGATTCGGCAGAAAATATGGACAAGTATTTAGAAGGGAAAGAAGTAGATCTGATTTTATCATCCCTTCCATTCAGTTTAATTCCCAAAGAATCAAGAACCGCAATTTATGAAAAAAGCAGTTTAATGTTAAAGCCCAGTGGTTATTTCATACAAATTTGTTATTCTTATTTGCTTCGGTTTCAGTTTGCTTCCCATTTTACTCATATCAGGACGGCATTCACCCTCAAAAATTTTCCTCCGGCCTTTATCATGATTTGCAATACATAAACCATTTTTTTTAGCATTTTGTAGGGTTTATTTTTAACTTAATTTTAAATGGAGTTTTTGGAAGAAAACATTCTGAACCTGGCCATTTTGGAGATGGCGAAACGGAAAAATGGCGCATCTTTTTGTCCCTCTGAAGTAGTCCGTTGGATTTATCCTGCCGATTGGCAATTTTTTATGGGCGATGTCAATGAGGCGATGATGGACTTATACAGGGGAGGTTGGATAAATGTAACCCAGAAAGACAAAGCGATTGATCCAAACTTTTTACCTCAAGGCCCTGTTAAAATAAAACTTAAATGATACCATCATGAACAAATTACCAAAAACTACGTCCGACATTCCCGAGGGGAAAAAAGTGGCCACCTTTGGAACAGGTTGCTTCTGGTGTACTGAGGCCATTTTCCAAAAGTTGAAGGGAGTGGATAAGGTCCATTCTGGGTTTTCAGGGGGCCATATTGAGGCCCCTTCTTATAATGAGGTAGTAACAGGGACCACCGGCCATGCCGAAGTCATCCAATTTATATATGATCCGGCTCAGATCTCCTTTGAAGAATTGCTTGAAGTTTTCTGGAACAGCCATGATCCAACCACACTGAATCGACAAGGGGCTGATGTGGGTCCCCAATACCGCTCGGCTATTTTTTACCACGATGAAGAGCAAAAAAGAGTTGCCGAATCCTATAGGGAGCAGCTTAAAAAGGGAAAGGTATTTGACGGTCCCATCGTAACGGAGATTACGGAATTTGCCAATTTTTACCCCGCTGAAGATTACCATACCAATTATTTTGAATTGAATGGCAAAAATCCCTATTGCCAGTATGTCATCCGGCCTAAGGTGGAGAAATTTAAAAAACACTTTAATAAAAAAATTAAAGCATAGCTCATTATCACGGGAAATATAGGTTTTGAAGCCTGGGAGAATCCCTTGAACCATTAAAACTTTTAATATTTACCTAATTTCATTTTTATGATGCATAGAACCAAAGCACAGGAGTCCAGGTCTGCCATAGAAAGGCTGTACATTACCATGAGGCACCTTTTTACCAGGGGGAATTATAAACCCAACGGGGTTTCCGGTGAATCATTGGTCAGTGCCCTGTTGACATTGAATCCCGAAATCTATGGGCTGGTTGGAGACAAGGAAAAACTCGAACTGGATGGCTTATTGTATGTTATGGAGCGCTTACCGCAAGGTATAGAAGAATGCCGCTATATCCGGCTGATCAGCAGGGAGGGATATGAGCATTCCGCTTTTCCCCCACTAATACCGCCAAAAAGAAAAAGGAATTGCTACCGGGTGGATGATGAACAGATGTATGTGGAAATGACCAGAGGGAAAAGTGATATTTATGACATTCTGACCCACCTTACTTTTTTGTTTATTGAATCCGAGAAAATCCGAAAAAACAGTACCGATCCCAAAGGGCGAATCAATTTAAACTGGAAAATGCTGGAGGAGATCGTTAGAAAAGAAAGCATTGGAGAGGAATTCAACCACGAGGCGGCCTGCTCTTACCTGAGCCATCTTTCCGGAAGAACATTTGAAGAAACCAAAATAGCTGTACAGAAATTCCATCAATCCAATAACAGTCACAGCCTTTTTTCTATTATCTATCACATGGGTCGCCTGTCCATTGAGGAGTCCCTGGATGGGAATGATCGCGAGATATCTTTTTCTGCCACCCTCAGGGAAAGGGTAGGGCATCATGTTTACGGTGAACTTTGGGCCCATAAAATCAAATCGGTACTGGAGGACGAAAACCTCCTTGAAAAACCCATTCATATCATCAGTGCCAACCTGCACAGTGTGGTGAATACCATTTATGCTTACCAAGCATTTGGGCTAAAAGACTATGAAGAAATTGAGGAGGTGGCCAGAAATATCAGTATTGATTCAAAAGGCAACAAACATAAAGAAATACAGAATTATGCTACCAAACATGGACTGATTTCTGTTCCTGATACTTCTGGGACCAATATTGGGGTTCAGATTATTGATACCGGTAAGATGGGTGCCGATTCTCTTCTTCCGGGAGTGCCATTGAACAAGGACCCGAAAAAAAGTCCGGTTCTATTGGTAATGGACTATGCCTTTGGTGAACAGGCCTATGAGTGTTTTGACGAGTTGCTGAAACCCTATGAGGTAAATGGTCAGCAGATCCCTTTGAACGTTGTTTCCACGGCCATTATGGGTAAGGCAGGGATATTGAAAGGCAAAAAAGGAGACATCATGATTCCCAACAGCCATGTTTTTGAGGGGACAGCCGACAATTACCCTTTAAGAAACGAGTTGGATGCCAAAGACTTTGAGGGTTTTGGATTAGAAGTGTACGAAGGCCCAATGATCACTGTTTTAGGTACATCCTTGCAGAACAGGGACGTCCTTAGTTATTTTATGGAATCTTCCTGGAACGCCATTGGTTTGGAAATGGAAGGCGCGCATTATCAAAAAGCGATACAATCTGCCAGCAAAATCCGGAACAGCATCCGCAAAAGTGTGAAGGTCATGTATGCCTATTATGCTTCGGACAACCCGCTCGAAACTGGCGGTACATTGGCCTCAGGAGCCCTTGGAATGGAGGGGGTGAGACCCACCTATCTGATTACCTACAAGATTTTGGAACAAATTGGGAAAAGTTAAGTAATCCTACTCAGTCCTCCATTATTTGCCCTACTTCAGCCCTTCTCCTGAAAGGGAGGGAATAAGTAAACGATCGTTTTATGTAAAATTTTTATCATAAAATACCGCATGGAGCCAATTTAGTTTTATTTAATTTTTAAAAATACGATATTTAAAATGCATTTTATTGTTTATGATTTCAAATATTATAAATTTGACAATAAAATAGTTGTTTTGGATATCATAAGATTCCATAGCCTGCCCCGACTAATCGGGGTGACCATTAAAGACCAAAATATAAACAGATGAAATCGAGCATAACATCAGCGACACACAGAGGGATGATTATCGTGGCGAGATTCCTACGAATCCCGATTTATCGGGACGGGGCAGGCTATCCCGACCTTCGGTACGGGACAAGTTATGACCGTTAAAAATCAAATTATAAACCGATGAATTCTTTGTTAGTATTTTTATACTTTATTCATTCTTTTTTTCAGTTCTAGTGGCGCAACAAAGAGATTATACCTTTAAAAACGTCACCATCCGGCAAGGGCTTTCCCCAAACAGCGTGGTGGCCGTTGAAGAAGATGAAACCGGGTTTATTTGGTTTGCCACAAAGGGTGGATTAAACCGTTTTGATGGGAAAGATATGCTATTTAACCTTAAACCAACTGGGATTCCACACGATTTCGTGGATTTTCTTAAATTTTCTCTGAATAATGGACAAACGATGGTTTTTTAAAACCCTACGATTGCGTTTTTCCTCCTGACGGTAACATTTTATTCAAAGAACGGATATATCTTAAATTGGCCTGCCCGATAGGTCAATATGGAATGTATTTTGTCAACCTAAACCCTTTTTCAAATATGGAGATTTTACCATCTTTATTAAACCAAAAACAGCAACAACTAAATCATTTCAAGCAAATGATTGTTGACCGGGATAATTCTATGGAAGAGGTGGGGGAAATGAGCCGGGAAATCATGCAGTATTGCAATAAGGATTTCCAATGTCTTTTCTTAAACCGGCAGGGAAGGAACTGGCTTGGATTGGATGCAGAAGGAATGGAGCTTTTTAAAAAGAAAAATCCGGAGGAACTTTATCATCCCGACACCTTTGACTACGAACTTCCAAGGATCAAAATGTATTTTAGGAATGAATCCAGCCCCAAGGTATATTCCAATTTCCAGCAGTTTTACCATCCCGGGGAGAAAAACTATGCCATCTGTTTGGTACTGATCAAAAAACTCTTTGAAGGTTACCTATCCTTTATATTGCCCCTGGAGAAAAGAATTTTCCTATCTACCAAGATCAAAAGGATCATTGCCGAAGAATTGTTCAAAAGGGATCATGAAGTGCAATTCGATTCCCTTACCGAGCGGGAACGGGAAGTGTTCAGGCGGCTTGCTATGGGAGAAAACAACCCTAAAATTGCTGAATCCTTGTTTATCAGCCGTAGGACTGTGGAGCAGCATAGAAAAAAAATCAACCAAAAGTTGGACATTCATTCCCCCAATGAATTGCTCACCTATGCCTATGCCTTTGATGTGATTGGGTGAAAATCGGGTTTAGTTGCTGCCATTTAATTTGTATGGTTCCAATAATTTTAATACCCTATTCTTTCAAACACCGAATGGAATAAGCGGTGGTATGGATCTGTGGGAATCCATGAAAATTAGCGATATTTAACAGTATACCAAAGCCATGTTTACCACTTTGCACAGTTGGAAAAAAATCGTCGGCTTGATTATTTTTGGGATTTAACGTTAGGTAAAAGGTTGCATCACCCTTCCCAAAAAAACTTCTATCCAACTTTCTTCCACCTGCGGGTAGAGCCGAGAACCCACTTGAGTTGGTATTGTCAATGTTCTCTTCTGTCCAGCTTTTCTCTGGTTTCAGTTTACCGGCAGGGAAGGGGTCTAATTGATTACTTAACTGCCTCCAATCGTCCGTATTAGGTAGTCGCCAACCTTCTGGGCAAATGGAACAGCAAGCAGTTTGTGCATTGTATAATTTCCCGTAATTTTGATGGGTTTCCTGATCATGGTTGTACCAGGAATACCCTGGATCGTCAAAACCCACCCACTTTTCTGAAGTGTCTAATGGTTCGATAGGTGTTCCATCATTGAATTTACCAACGTTCAGATTTTCAGCCATCCACCATTGTTCGCCAATCTTGACGGTCCTGTACACATTTCCTTCTATATCTGCTACACTTCCAAATTCAGGAATAGTAAATGATAGGCTTCTTTTGCAGCCCAGTGCATCTACCACTTCCACTTCATACAGGCCTGGAGGTAGATCGGATATGTCCTCGCTACCCGTCCCCTGCAACCAATGCAAAGAATAGGGAGGGGTACCATAAGTCATATCGAGAGAAGGTTGGTCTCCCTCAATAACAAACCTGAAAATTATTGGACAACTTACTTTTACTACAACATCTATCCGTTTAAAGAGTCGGTAAAGGGGGTTTTCAACCACCATCTCGAAAGGAAATTCCTCTTCAGATCCGGTCAAGGACTCCACCATTAACTGGAGTACTCCTTCTGTCCAATCAAATTCCCTTAACCTAAAGGTGGTTTCTCCCAGTATTTCAGTCCTTGGCGCTACTGAAAAGCTTGAGGTTAATTTACTTTGGACCCTATCGGCGTGAGATGGCAAAGTATGGATAAAATTGCTTTCTAAAACAGACAAGGAGAGTGAATAGGTCTCCTGATAGGAATGGATCAATTGGTCCGATTGAATTTTATAGGGGGCTGCGTTTGTAATAAATTCAGCAAAATCTTGATGCTTACTGGATGCCTCTGCCCCTAAATCCTGTTCATTGATATTTTGGTAATGCGCATACAGGCTAAAGGCGGTATTTTCTCCTGATTCTAAAAATAGTTTTTCAGTGGGTTCTTCTGCCAAATTAAGGGAGTCAATTTTATAAAGGCTGATATCCCGGAGCATGGGAAATTCCAGTATTTTATGGGAAAGGTATTCATTCAGTACATTTCGGTACCAAAGTCCCATACCCAATCCCAATGTCATGGTGCTGTAAAGGACTTGGTCAGGAAATTGATTCATTATTTCTAACTGTTCCAGTTTGTAGAATTTGTTGTGGTAATCCAATATTGCCCGGCTGGATGCTAAGTCTTCCACATTATCTAATTGAAGAAGGTCAAATTGATCTGTCTGAAATAGCTGCCTGAAGGTAAATTTCTGCAAGGCACCCAGTACCGTCGTTTTGTTCTGATCACTGAGCGTATGGAGGTTTTCCCGGAAGGCATTTATCCAGGTTTCGAATTCGGATGACAGTTCCGACAGGCTTTCGATGGTTTGTGCTTCGGAGAGCAGGACATTTGTTTTTTCCATTAGGTCCTCATAAAAATCATTGAGGTTTATTTCAAGGATAGGGTGCCGGATGTCCAATGACCATCGCTTCTCTTCAGTACCTATGTCTACGCTGAGTAAGTGATTTCCTTCTGGAATGAAAGGAATGATGAACATCAAGGAATCTTCCGCATACCTACCCAAGTGCACCATTTGATCACCCAGGGTACCCTCAAAGGCTGTTTTATCTTCCGGCAAGTCCGGAACCTGGAATTTGAAAATATAAAAAATTTCTGATCCCTCTTCCAAAG
>JBBDSB010000497.1:2575-4160 GCA_040905205.1 Cyclobacteriaceae bacterium | reverse complement strand
TCAGAGCTGCACCCTGCCGTAATCAGGCTCAAAAGAAAGATTAAGAGAATGGAAGCGGTTACATTTATTTTTTTACACGTCATATTGCTTACAACTGAATGATCCCCAACACCAATAATTATCATCCTTTAAATTTTAACTTTTGGGGATTCAAAAGCAAATGCTTGAAGAAAATAGGATCGGGCACCAGTCGGGGCGACAAAAAAGGCCACTGCCGTCTCATTGTTGTTGAATGTGTCCAGAATCAGTGCAAAACTGTCGCTCGACAAGTTGTCAAAATTTCTTCTGAAGGTAGTCGACTGGATTTTAGATGGCTCCGAATCGTAAAGTCGGGCCCCGACATACAGGTACACAGCGTCGTGAGCAAAGCGTATATCGGAACGCTCGGAAGTCTGACTACCATCTTCCGGGAAATAGGTGGTAAGCGGAACCGGATCAACAGCTTCCCATACTTCTTCATTCGGGACACCATTGAAAGTAATTGGATCGGACAGATGTGGTATCGTCATCGCAGATTGCGATAATACTTCTGTTGGACATGCCATTTGAATCTGTACCAACAGAATAATACAAGTAAATTTAAATCTTTTGTTTCTCAAGCATATTAAAATGCTTTTCATAATAAATAGGTATCATTATAAAGTACTATTTCACCCATTCCGGCACTTCACCGTCCCCGGTTAATTCTCCTTCCTCCAACACCCACGAAAGGTTAAAGCGAACTATTTGCATGGCTTCGTAAGGATGGTTCGGGCCACCTTCAAAGAGCAGATAAAGCATCCCTTCACTTGGGGTTCCCGGACGGCCAGCACCGAGTGATGAATATGCACTAGGACCTTCATGCACCAGCCGCTTCACTGGCCACGTTTCTCCTCCATCAAAACTGGCCCAAATGGTCATCTTTTCCCGATCACCCCCGCCCGTATCGGTGTTACTGAAAATCAAAACATCTCTGTCTTTCACAGGTAATCGTACTAACCCCCCTTTCAAACCATAACCTCGATGGTATCCACCACCATCAGGCAGTACCTGACTGACTCTCAAGTCCTCCCAGGTACGTCCACCATCGTAGCTCCATGCCTCCCGTCTAAGCACCTCTTCTGGTTGGAGCTCTCGTGCCAGGGAATCATCATAATAACCGCTTCCACTGCGAGAGTTGTAATAGAGCCAGCCGTCATGTAATTCCACGAGAGCTGCCTCCTCGGTATACCCTTCCGGAAATAATCCACTGACCTGCCAGGTTTTCCCTCCATCATCGCTATAAATCGCACAACTGTATATCGCATCCACAGGATTTCTGTCTGAGGGATGTTCCGGAGCATGCGGACGAAAAGTTGCGGTAACGATTAAACGACCTTTGTTTTCACCATGCCTGAGTGTTACACCGCTTTCACTGGCGTTAGCGTGCATCATATATTTTCCACGGTTACCTCGATCCTCCCTCGTACTTCGTTCTTTCAACCCTACCTGTTCAATCCATTTCATCACTTCGTTGGGACGCAGATTGATCTCTTCCTCTACCCAGGTTTTCCCATGGTCACTGCTTCGCCATTGCCTGTCGACACCATCCCACATTCTCACAACA
>JBBDSB010000497.1:0-2475 GCA_040905205.1 Cyclobacteriaceae bacterium | reverse complement strand
ATCATCTCCCGGAGAGTATCAATAGGATCCCTGTCGGAGGGATGTTCTTCTGCGTGTGGACGGAATGTTGCAGAAACAATTAACCTGCCCTTGTTTACCGCATGCCTGAGTATTATACCACTTTCGCTGGCATTGGCATGCAAAAAGTATTTCGCTTTGTCTTTACCTGAAATTTCTTCGGTCCCTCGCTCTTTCAAGTCCGTTTGTTCAAGCCATTTCATCACTTCGTTGGGTTTCAGAGTTATCTGCTCTTCTTTCCATGTTTTGCCGTGATCGCTGCTTCTCCAAAGCCTGTCATTGTTATCCCTCATTCTAACAACCAGGGGCCATTGAATATCTTTATGTAAAAATAATTAGTCTTTTTAAACTGTTTAGCCGGACAATAGGATACAATAATTGCATGAAAATGCACTTGCACTTACACCAGTCAGATTAAATTTCAATTTTCCTGTCCCTTGCAATGATTTTCCAAATATCTGTTGCCTTATTTTCTTCTACTATGATCGCGTATTCATATAAAGCACAGGTAGGACAGATATGGATCGGCAAACCGTATAATAAGTCTCCTACCTTCCATGAGTGCCCAACTGGAACTTCAACTACGAGGTGTTCTTCACTCTGTTTTACTATCTTTAAATGAGGTGCATTAAGAAAATAAACGCGGTGATTCAGGTCATTTTCTGAAGCAACTGACTTATAGCCCAAATCCAGACATAATTTTGTTTCACCCGGCAACGAAATAACCCGGGTAATGGTCAGAGCTGCCGGCAAAAACGGTTGTTCGGGAAGGGATTCCTGATAGCCTTTATCCCAAAAAACAAATGTACCAGGACTACATTCCACATCTTTGTGTTTGGCATATATTGGAAATGTTGGAGATCCACCCATAATTATTTTTATCTCTTTGTATCCCTTTTCATTTAATTTAAGCCTCATATTTTCTACAGGAGTAAAAGTTTTCTCAGAAATCAGGGTCCTCTTTTCAATATTTTTTTCCCGTATATGTCCGTCATAAGCATGAAACCCAACTACTTTGATGCCTTTTAATTTGGCACAAGCTTCATATAATTGTACAGCTTCCTCCCCCGGATTTATGCCTGTTCTATTCATCCCAACGTTTAAATCAATAAAAACATCAAGGGTTAAATCATTATCAAACGCCAATTCCGAGATTTGTTTCGCCGAGCTTAAATTATCAACCAGACAGGAAAACCTTGTATCAGGATATTGCTTAGTTAATGTTATTAAACGTTTGGCCTTAGGGCCAAACACCGGATAGGCCAATAATACATCACGGGCTTTACATATTCCCAACATTTCTGCTTCAGCGATGGTAGCGCATTTGAATTTATTTATCCCTGCATCCATCATTAACAAGGTAGCTTCTTTTGTTTTATGCGTTTTTACATGTGGACGCAGACGTTTCGGATCGTCTATCATATTTTTCAGGAGTCGGATATTTTCCTTCACTCGTTGTGGATAAACGACAAGAGCAGGTGTATCTATCTGATCTATATTATGGATTGTATACCAGGAATGGTTTGTTTTACTCAAATTATCGTGACGTTAATTTTGATTTAAGTAAATATATCTTCAGGAATAGGAGCTATAGTCTTTATCCGATGACCTGCAAGAAGGAGTGCTGTTACAATGCTACTTCCCATTCATCCCAACCCTGCTGCGCCAATACTGATATCCCTACTTTAAAATTTTTATTCTTCTACTACTTTTTAATTCATTATTAAAGAAATCAGTCAGAAACTTTTACTATACAATCAATTTCAACTTTAATACCTCCGGCTAATCTGGATTGGACTGTCGTTCTTGCTGGTTTTATTCCTGGGAAGTATTGGGCATATACTTCATTAAAGCTGTCAAATTTGCTTATATCAGACAAATGGACCGTAACTTTAATCACATCTTCCATGGTGGCTCCTGCAGTTTCAACAATAGCCTTGATGTTTTGTAATGTTAAATGTGTTTCTTCTTCAATAGTCCCCAACATGAATTTTGAGGTTTTGAAATCAACTGCAGCCTGCCCGCTGATATAAAGAAAACCAGCTACAATAATCCCATCAGAATAGGCTCCAGTTACAAAATCGGGATCTCGATCAGGATGATTTACTTTCACTTTACTCATAATTTTTAAATTTTGGATTTAATAATGGTTTTATTCGAAATTTGTTAATCACTTTGTAAGCTGATTAAACTGTGTGTAGCAGAGAAAGATGTCAAATCTTGTTTTTAGTATTCAAATTTAATTGAATAAATTTGAAATTTATAATACTTCAATAACTCAGTGGATTTTCTGTACTCTAGTCTTTCCCATACAACCAATCCAGGCTTATTTTAGTGATATCCAGATATTGTTGATTTTCCCGGTCTCTTATTTCATCACCCGTAAAGTCGATTACCGATTTGCCGGGAGTTACCCAGTATCTACCATGATGGGCTATTAAAACCTCATCATCCATA
>JBBDSB010000496.1:0-4161 GCA_040905205.1 Cyclobacteriaceae bacterium | reverse complement strand
GGTCACCTGATTTGATTTGCTGATTTGAATAAAATTGGTTAAGGGTTAAGGGGCTAATTTGTCGTTGCAGAGGTTGCTTCCTCCCGTTTAACCGATATAGAGGTTGGTGGCCTTACTGTGGAATTGGTTAAGGGTTAATTGGTTTCCGATTATTTGATGGTATGATGGTCTAATTATCTGATGGTGGGATGATTTGATGAAGTAATGTGCTAATGTGTTGATGGCACGTACTGATTGGAGTTTACAATTCCGGACCCAGATGAACAGCGTTTGTAACCTTGGATTCGTGATTGCCAATGTTTTGATTAAGAATCGTCACTGCGAGGATGACGATGACAGTTTTTCAACCTATTGATTTACATTTATTTAATCAAAACGTCATCGGTAGTAGGATCGTATCTCCCCGAGATGCTTCCGTAAGTGCTTTGGAGATGGTTTCGAAAGTCCCTACTTCGGTGCCAGGGTTAGTGTCCGGCCCGGCGAAGGGATTGACGTAATAGCTTGCCATGCGGGGAAATTAGGCAGGGAATTTGGTAGCGGGTGGTTAAATACTGTAAGACTAAGAGACTGAAGGACTGAGGGAGATTTAAAAATAGCAGCTAAAGGTCTGTAAACGCAGGTTTTGCTGACTCAACCCATATCAATCTTAGCATTGAGTGCAATCAGCCGATTGAACAGAAAAATGTTAAAATTTAACAAATTCTCTTGATCTACTTCGCAAATTGGTTTACTTTGACAAAAAAAAGGATGAGCAAAAATACTATAAAATGTAAGTATGTATTTGATGAAAGTTACAATCCTCTCTATGTGAATGGTGCGCAAGGAGGAATTAATAATCTGGGTGAAATTATCGTACACTTTTACTTAGAGAGAAATGCACTTCCAAAATCGCAAACCTTTTCTGTCGAAAATGGTAAAATGGGTAAAGAAGACTTAAATGCAGTGGAACCCGAAGACTTGAAAAACAGTTTTGTCAGAGTGTTCCAAAATGGGGTTATTATGAATTATCAAACAGCTAAAGAAGTACATAAATGGCTTGGTGAGCATATCAAAAACTTAGAATCTATAATCGATGCACAAAAGAAGAAATAAAATATCTACAACAAAGGCTACAGGCGTTTCCACTGTAGCAGCATTGAGCTTCTTTGCTATGAACACGACTTGTGAACCTCATATAATTATCAGAAATCAAGAAAGAGAATCAATTAGTTTAAATTTTCAGTCAACACCTACTTCAACGCGATTTAATAATGCGAATCGTTATTCATTAGAAAAATTGAGAAGTAATAAAAAGATTTTAAAGAATTTAAGAAACTTGAAATCAAACTGGAATGGATATGGTGGAGAACCTATTGATCAGGCCGTAATCATTAAAACAGAAGAACTAATTAGTAATTTAGATTTTCAGCCACAAATTTTCCCAACAGGGCGTGGATCAATACAAATAGAATATTTCAAAAATGACGACAATCTAATTGAGATTGAAATCTCTAAAGATGAATTATTTGTATATAAGGTTGAAGAAGGTGAGGATTTTGAAGGTAATATGAATTTTGATGATATTTCAGGTATGATCACTTCTTTTTATGCTTAATGAAGAAGTAGACGACAATGAATTTCTTTTTAGAGGAGTTGTGGATAAAAACTGGGACTTTGAAAACGACCGACCAACATCAGCAACCTTTAAAGATTCGAAAGGTGTGTCTGTTGATCGTGACGGAGGTAGAACAGAAAAAGAATGCATTAATAAAATAAACCTAGTTGCTGATTTTCATGCTGTTTGTAAAGTAAGAACTAAAGACGTAAGAAAATTAAGTGCAATTGTTCTTTATAAGCCTATAGACGAAAATAAATTCCATTCAGAAATTCATGATTCACTTGAACGGATACAAATGAGAGGCAAAAAGCCTAGTAGAATTAGAGAAAAGTCAATAGTAGTGTTTCTAAAATAAAAGAACTGGAAATGGGCTAAAAAATCCCGTTGGACTCAAACAGCACGGCCCCTACCTTTTAACCCTTAACAACCACCTTACTGCCCAGTACAACCTTATATATCAAGTAGCTGGTCTGATTAACCCACCACAGTACCGGCCTCTTTAACAATTAACACCATGCTATGGCTTGTCCAGCCCACTTTGCCCTTTTGAAAGCCAGGTAATCGGTAAACTACTAATACCCCGCCGCCTGCCCATCCTTCCTGGATTCAGAAGCCCCGTAATACACCCCATTTTTGAGCATGATGGCCTGATACCCTCCGAAGATTCCCTTTCCCATTCGAAGGGTATGGCCTTTATCCATTAGGTCACGGATCACTTCATAATCGAACCCTGACTCGAGGTACGTTCCACCACTTTTGAGGTTTTCGTCCCGGTGATAAATCCGGGGGGCGTCGCCTGCTTCCTGCAGGTTCATCTTAAAATCAATGATATTCATGATGATCTGAGCATGTCCCTGCGTTTGCATGTCTCCACCCATCAGACCAAAACTCATAAAAGGTTTGTTGTCCTTTGTTACAAAAGCAGGAATAATGGTATGGAATGGTCGCTTACCCGGTGCATAGTTATTGATATGCCCTCCTTCCAAAATAAATCCGGCACCTCTGTTTTGAAGCACGAAACCCAAACCGGCCGGAACTACTCTTGAACCAAAGAGCGCCGAATTACTTTGAATCAGCGAGACCATATTGCCCTCGCCATCCGCTACCGTCAGGTAGATCGTGTGGTCTCCTGAGTTCAATCCTTCTTCGAAGGTTCCCGCGCTGTCGGGATCAATCAATTTTCTGCGTTCGGCAGCATACTCTTCCGATAATAAATGCTCCATGGGAATCGTACCGAAATTGGGATCTCCATAGTAGGTGGTCATGTCCGCATAGGCCAACTTCTTGGCTTCTAAAAAGGTGTGAATATGGGCTGCACTACCATAGCCCATGCTGGCCAGGTCGAACCCTTTGAGGATATTCAGCATCTGAAGTGCTGCCATACCCTGGCCATTGGGTGGCATTTCCAAATATCGTAACCGCGGTAATTGATCGATACCGGATCAACCCATTCAGGCTCGTTGCTCGCCAGATCCGCTGTGCTAAGGTAGCCTCCTTCTGCTTGCAAATGATCGGCAATGGTTTGGGCGACTTTTCCCCTGTAAAATCCGTCCCTTCCCAAGTTTGCAATTAGTTCCAGGGTTTTCGCCAGGTCCGGATTTATAAATAGCTCCCCTATATGCGGAAGCCTGCCTTCACCTGTAAAGTAAGTCGCTTCAAAAGATGGATTGCCAGGCCCCAAATTAACGGTGGAAAAATGATCCGATACTTCGGAGGAAACAGGAATACCCTCCCTGGCATAATTGATGGTGGGCTCCAGCAAATCGCTAAATTCCAGAAGTCCAAATTTTTCGTGCAACGCAAACCAGCCGCCAACAGCACCCGGAGTAGTCACAGAAAGTGGGCCTGTCTTGCAGGTGTTACCGGCATCGATTTCAGCTTTGAATTTGTCTACCGATAAGTCGGCGGGTGATTTTCCGCTGGCATTGAGTCCATATAATTCCTGGGTTTTCTCATCCCAGACAATAGCAAATAAATCTCCCCCGATTCCATTATTTCCGGGATCGGCAAATCCCAAAAAAGCATTCGCCGCGATAGCTGCATCCACGGCACTTCCTCCACGCTTTAGCATTTCGATGGCAATTTGGGTTGCAAGCGGATGATTGGTGGCTGCCATTCCATTCCGGGCCAATACTTCAGACCGGGTAGCAAAAGACTTGCCCGACAGCCTGTCCTGGGCTTGCGATAGGTGGAGTGATGTCAGTAGTAACAGTATTGAAAAGAGTGCTTTCATTTTGTGTGGTATTTAGTGGTTCTGGTAAAATATATGTAACACGGGAATAACCCGATCCGGAAAAAGGCCAAGACGACCTGGATTTCCTCATTCAGCGAAACTGGACCTCCCGGCGGTAGTAATTCGGTTACCCCAAACGGATGGACCTGCCAGGAAATAACCCAATCGCTTCTCCAATCGAGTCGCAAAGGGTAATGACGATTCATGTAGCCTTGCCAGAATTTAAGCTATGAAAAAAAAACCAAACCAGCATGGAAAAAAACGTAAAAGTGCTTCCAATTACAGCAACTTGGACGGGCAAATGCCCACCCAATTTACCAAGATGATCGAA
>JBBDSB010000495.1:0-4169 GCA_040905205.1 Cyclobacteriaceae bacterium | reverse complement strand
GACATGACACTAGTGGGTTTAAATTTTATTGACAGTGGCAGGAAAATCTTTATTAAAATAATTTAAAAAATGTAGCCGGAAAATACGGCTACATTTTTTTTGTAGGAATAACGGCATTTTTGATGACCTTTTATAAAAAAATATCATCCCTTTCCACAATAATTTTTTTATTTAATAAATAAATTCCTAGATTAAGATTCAATTAAGCCCAAAAATTAAAGAATGCCTTTCTTGTACTTAAATCCAGTTCACCTATTAAATTTGGTTTTATTTTTTTCTAAACGGCGACTTACCCTTAACCGCCTGGAATTGCTATTTGAAGGAACCGATAGGTATTGTGATGGAAGGGAGGATGTGACTTACAAGGGCATGGATGTACAACCATTCCATAAATGTTCTCCCGATTCCTTTTACAGAAATAGAAAAAAATACAGGATCAGAATTAAGCCAAAATCCTGGGTATGCCCCAGAATAATCAACAGGAAGCCACATGGCCTTAAGGATTAGTAATGCCCAATTTGAATCAATTATTGGAATATTTCAAATTTAAAAATTATAACCACCAAAAATTAAATGAAAAATGCACTTAAAATAATCGCAGTTTTTTTTGTCCTTTTGATTTCTGGGTGCTCACCTGACAAGGAAGAAGAGGAGGTTGACCCAACTCCCAACATATTATTTGTGATTAGTGACGATCAATCTTATTTCCACACCAGTTTTGCAGGAAGTAAATTTGTCAATACCCCGGCATTTGACAGGGTGGCGCGGGAAGGTGTATATTTTACGAACTGCATTGCAGGTTCACCCGGTTGTGCGCCATCAAGGAGCAGCATCATTACCGGACGCCATCATTGGCAAAATGAGCAATCCGGCCAACATGCGGCCCCCTGGCTAAAGAAGCACGTTCCTTTTGTGGATATGCTGGATAAGAATGGCTATGTCACCGGCCGCACCGGAAAGGGTGTTTCCCCTTTCCGCTATGCCCGGGATGAAAATGATTCCTTATGGAGGGAAACGGATGCGGCCGGTATTGCCCACAGCAACATCCGTTATGAAGTCGGCACAACAGGAGATGTAAGGCCGGCAAGTGGAATCAGCCCTGTGAATTATTTTGAGAATTTTAAGTTTTTCATGGATAGCGTGAGGGGTGAAGCAGAGGATCCTTTCTTTTTTTGGTACGGAGCTTCGGAACCCCACCGGGCCTTTGAACAGGATTCCTGGAAACGGACGGATAAAAAACTTTCAGATGTGGAAGTGCCTGGTTTTTTGCCGGATCATGATATTGTCAGAGGCGACCTGCTGGATTATGCCGTGGAAATCGAATGGTTTGATCAGCATTTGCATTATATGCTGGAATACCTGGAGGAAACTGGCGAACTGGAAAACACAATAGTCATAGTGACTTCGGATAACGGCATGGCCTTTCCCCGAGCAAAGGCCAATGGTTACGAATACGGTATTCATGTACCCTTTGCGGTAATGTATCCTAAATCCTTTCCACAGGGCCGGATTGTGAATGACCTTATTAATTTTATCGATTTGGCTCCCACCATACTCGACCTTACCAATACAAGTGATGAGGGAATGTTGCCCATCACGGGAAAAAGTTTCCGACATTTATTGGAAACCAATGAGCAGGGTACCGTAGATCCAATAAGAAAATATGCCTTTTCCGGACGTGAACGCCACTCCGCTTCCCGTCATCAAAACTGGGGCTATCCCCAACGGGCCATAAGGAACCAGGAACATTTATTGATCTGGAACATGAAACCCGACCGATGGCCGGCAGGTGCCCCCCAGCGAATAGATCCGGAAAATGAGAATGAGCTGCATCCACTTTATGGCATAGATGAAAATGGTGAGCATCAATCGGATTGGGCTTTTACCGATGTTGATGCCGCACCTACCAAATCTTACCTGGTGGAAAATCGGGACGATGAAGCTGTACGGCCCTTTTTTGAGGCTGCCTTCGAAAAAATCCCAGAGGTGCTCCTTTATGATGTGAATGCTGATCCTGATTGTATGAACAACCTGGCAGATGATCCAGAATATGCTCAGATTAAGGAAGAGATGAGGCAGGCTTTGATCAATGAACTGAAGGAAACCGAAGATCCCCGAGTGGTAGGTCCCGATCCGGAGGTTTTTGATTCCTACCTTCGTTACAGTCCCATGAGGGAATTTCCCAAACCAGAAGAGGGGGGTAGGTTAAAATGATTTCAATAGGACACCTTTACAGGGTATTGATTACCCCTTTTTTCGCACTTCTTTTTTCCGTTGACGGGCTTTTGGCTCAGGGTACTTTTGAGGGTAAACCCAATGTAGTTTGGATAACCTGTGAGGATATCAGCCCCTATTTGGGAAGTTATGGATTCGAGCAAGCATTTACGCCTAATTTGGATAAGTTGGCCAAAAGGTCGATCCAGTATAGCCAAGCCTATGCCAACGCACCTGTTTGTGCAGTAGCAAGGGCTACCATCCTTTCCGGGATGTATGCTTCGACCACAGGCACCCACCATATGCGCTCCATGGTTCGGTTGCCGGAGCAAATCCCCGCTTACCCCAAAATACTGAGAGATGGTGGTTATTATTGTACCAATAACAGCAAGGAGGATTATAATTCCCCATTCATTAATGACCCTGATCTTTGGGACGAATCCAGTAATAAAGCCCACTATAAAAACAGAGCCGAATACCAGCCTTTTTTCGCAGTTTTTAATATCACGGTTACCCATGAAAGTCAGCTAAGCCGGGAGCGGATCCAATATTATGTGGATAACCAACTGATTCCAGAAAAACCACGGATCGATCCTATGGACATTCAGCTCCCTCCCTATCACCCAGACCTACCTGAATTCAGAGAAGACTGGGCACGATTACATGACCTGATCACGCTTATGGACGCCCGGGTAGGAGAATTATTGCAGGAATTGGATGATGCGGGGCTTTCTGATAACACCATCGTTTTTTTCTACTCTGATCATGGAGGACAGTTATCCAGATCCAAGCGGTACATTTACAATGTGGGCACACAGGTGCCGTTAATGGTGCATCTTCCGGAAAAGTGGCAGCATTTGTCTTCAATTTTACCGGGAGGAGTGGATGAATCATTGGTCAGCTTTGTGGATTTGGCCCCCACAGTTCTTTCCATAACCGGTAATGAAATTCCTGAAATTATGCAGGGAAAATCTTTTTTGGGAAAGGAATCTGGAGAATCATCTGATATGATTCATTTTTACAGAGATAGAATGGGGGAGCGGTACGATTTTTCAAGGGCGGTCACCGATGGAAAGTACTATTACGTCAGAAACTTTATGCCACATAGGCCATTGGGTAGGGATTCAAGATACGGACATCAGATGCAAGCCAATTGGCGGGCTTATGAAACCGCCTATGAAGAAGGAAAAACCAATGAAATTCAGTCTCAGTTTTATAAACCAAAGCCCAAAGAACAATTCTTCGATACAGAAAATGATCCCTGGCATGTGGAGAACCTTGCCCAAAATGGAGAAATGGAGAATCGGATGAAAAGTTTGTCGAAGGAATTGGATCGCTGGATGTTGGAGACAAAAGATATTGGGCTAATCCCTGAGCCCATGTTCCATGACTTGGTAGGAAAACAAAAAAAATATGCGACCCTGTATGATTTTGCCCAAAGCAAGGATTACCCGGTAAGTAAAATATTACAAGCGGCGAAAGTGTCAAGTGCTGTTGCCCCAGAAAGTTCATCCAAATTAATGCAGTACCTCAAGGATAAGAATCCAGTCATCAGATATTGGGGAGCTTATGGAATTTTCCTGAATAAACTTCAAAGTATCACCGTACAAAACAGGTTAAAGGAAATGATCCGGGAGGATGACTTTGCTGCCAATAGAATTATGGCGGCCCAGGCACTCGGTGTATGTGGGGATGCCGGTACTGCTTTTGAAGCCATCATGAAGGAAGCCCTTGCTACGCAACATGGGTATGTACTGCTGCAGGCCCTCAATGCCTTCCAATACAGCCATACGGATGATAGACTTACCCTGCAAAATTGGAAAAATTTTAAGGAAAAGGATTTTGTAAATGGAGACCCGGGTTCTGATTTGGGTTATCCCCAGCGCATTATTGATGATGCCATTGAACTATTTCCTGATAGGAGAAAGGTGGATTAAAGGTCTTTCGGGGAAAAA
>JBBDSB010000494.1:0-24702 GCA_040905205.1 Cyclobacteriaceae bacterium | reverse complement strand
GTCCTCAATAAAACCAACCACTGGATGATTATCCAAAAAAAGAAACCCAATATTGTTTTTTGAACATCTTATAATCTCTGTGATCCACCAGATTTTTTTTTAACTTTGCGCTTTATTTTAAATTCAGCGCATAACATGATATCAGTAGATAATTTATCATTAAAATTTGGAAAACGAACCCTTTTTGAAGATGTCAACCTTAAATTTACTCCAGGAAATTGTTATGGGGTAATAGGGGCCAATGGGGCAGGAAAATCCACATTTTTAAAAATTCTCACAGGGGAGATGGACAGTACCACCGGTATTGTGAACATTACACCGGGCCAAAGAATGGCGGTACTTTCTCAGGATCATTATGCTTTTCAGGAGGACGAGGTGCTAAAAACGGTCATTATGGGGCACAAAAAACTTTATGAAATCCTTACTGAAAAAGATGCTATTTACATGAAATCGGATTTCACTGAAGATGATGGCAACAAGGCTGCAGAGTTGGAGGCTGATTTTGCGGAAATGGATGGATGGAATGCGGAAAGTGATGCCGCAGCCTTGTTATCTGGATTGGGAGTAAAAGAAAACCTGCATGCCAAAAAAATGAAGGATCTTTCCGGCGACCAAAAGGTTAGGGTGCTGTTGGCACAGGCTCTTTTTGGAAACCCTGACATATTGATCCTTGATGAGCCAACCAATGACCTGGATGCTGAAACCATCAGCTGGTTGGAGGATTTTTTGATTAACTTTAAAAACCTCGTGATTGTGGTCTCCCATGACAGGCATTTTCTGGATGTGGTGGCCACCCATATCGTGGACATAGATTTTGGAAAAATCAACATTTACTCCGGCAACTATTCATTTTGGTACGAATCCTCTCAGCTAGCTGCCAAACAAAAAACCGACCAAAACAAAAAAGCAGAAGAAAAAAGGAAGGAACTTCAGGCTTTCATTGATCGGTTTTCTGCCAATGTGGCCAAATCAAAACAGGCCACAGCCAGAAAAAAAATGCTCGAAAAACTCAATGTGGACGAGATTCAACCTTCCACCAGAAAATATCCGGGCATTATTTTCAAACCTGAAAGGGAAGCAGGTGATCAGATTTTGCTGACAGACCAGCTCGAATTGAAAAATGAGGGTACCATTTTTTTTACAGACGTAAACCTAATGGTGGACAAGAAAGATAAGATAGCCTTCCTATCCCGAACCAAACAGGCCGTCACCAAATTTTTTCAAACCATTATGGAAGAAATACCCCTACAATCCGGAAGCTTTAAGTGGGGAGTGACCATAAACAAGGCCTATATGCCTAATGACAACGCCTCTTTTTTTGATTCTGATCTAAAATTGATCGATTGGTTAAGCCAATACACAGACAATCAGGAAGAGGCATATGTCAGGACATTCCTGGGAAGAATGCTGTTTACCGGTGAGGAGTCCTTTAAAAAAGCATCGGTACTTTCCGGTGGCGAAAAAGTGAGGTGCATGATCTCCAGAATGATGCTGCAAAACCCCAACCTCCTGGTTTTGGATGAACCTACCAACCACCTGGACCTGGAATCCATCCATGCGCTGAACAATGCCATGATCGATTTTACAGGTACCGTGTTGTTTTCTTCTTATGATCATGCATTTGTCCAATCTGTTGCCAACAGAATCATAGAATTTACCCCTTCAGGTACCATAGATAGAAGGATGGATTATGAATCCTACCTGGAAGATCCGGAAATCAAATCTTTGAGGGATAAAATGTATGCAAAAGCTTAACCAAACATTTTGCTCCTAACTGTCATCATTTTCTACCTGATTGCTACCATGAACCATTATCCTGAAATTACCCTCAAAAAAGGAAAGGAAATTTCCGTACAAAGACAACATCACTGGATTTTTTCAGGTGCTGTGGAAGACAAGCCTGAAAATCTGCAGGAAGGAGAAATTGTCAAGGTTTTGGATTTCCAAAAGCGGTTTTTGGCTATTGGTTTTTATGCAGCAGGTTCCATCATGGTAAGAATGATTTCCTTTGTTGAAGTACCTATTAGGGTTGAATTTTGGGCGGAAAAAATTCAAATTGCCTTGAATTTAAGGAAAGAAACCCTCTTTTTGGAAAGTGCTGAAACCAACGCCTACCGACTCGTCCATGGGGAAGGCGACCAATTGCCTGGCCTTATCATTGACATTTATAAGCATACGGCCATTATACAAGCCCATCACCTGGGAATACACCTACAGACCACCCAAATAGCAGAAGCGCTGATAAAGGTTTATGGCAAGGGTCTGGAAGGGGTTTATAATAAAAGTGCCGCCACCTTGCATAGCAACAATTCTAACCATGAAGGATGGGTTTGGGGGCAATCCAATCAACATATCATGAAAGAAAATGGCCATCTCTTTGAGGTGAGTTGGGAAAAAGGTCAAAAAACCGGTTTTTTTATTGACCAAAGAGAGAACAGGCTGTTGTTGGCAAAATACAGCCCAGGAAAAAAGGTGCTGAATACCTTTTGCTATTCGGGGGGCTTTTCCATTTATGCCTTAAAAGGCGGAGCAAGAGAAGTACATTCCGTGGACATCTCTCCGTCGGCAATTGATTTCTGTAAGAAAAATTTGGAAATCAATGGTTTTAATCCTTCCTCCCATCCTTGTTTGGTAGCCGATGTTCTTCCCTATCTAAAAAATATTCCAAACGATTTTAACCTCATAATATTGGACCCACCGGCTTTCGCCAAAAATATCCGGTCCAAACACAAAGCCGTTCAGGCCTATAAAAGAATCAATTCCCTGGCCATTAAAAAAATAGCCAAAGGAGGTATATTATTCACCTTTTCCTGTTCACAGGTTATCGACAGGGAATTGTTTAACCATACCATCACTTCGGCCGCCATGGAAGCGGGCCGAAAAGTGAAAATCATCCATCAATTGACCCAGGGTCCAGACCATCCCATTAACATTTACCACCAGGAAACTGCTTATTTAAAGGGTTTGGTTTTATATATTGAATGAGCCAAATTCCCATTCTCCAGCAAGGATATATTAATAAAAGCTGTTCCTAATCTTTGATTATTAGGAACAGCTTTTAAATTTCAATTTAGACATTTACTCCAGTAGTGCCCCCGCCTTTAAGCGTAAGTTCTATTTTTTGGTTTCCCTGCCAAGAACCTGCCGTAAAATCGGGTACATCAATGGAATTGGATCTATTGGCAACAGACCATTCACTCAAAGGTGAGATCGAGCTCCATAAAGCGGCATCATAGACATCCTGATCCAGCGGCAGCCCATTCCTAAGGCAATCAATAAGCCTCCAGTCCATTATGAAATCCATCCCGCCATGGCCTCCGATTTTTTTGGCCATCTCCCCTACTTTTTTCACAATTTCAGGTGTGTATTTTTCCTCCAGGGCTTTTACCTCTTCTTCTTTCATCCACTCATGTCCTTTTGATATCCTTGATACGGGATACTTTCGGGCCATCCCTTTGGTTCCGCTTACCAGGTGAATTCTTGAATAAGGCCTGGGAGAGGTGACATCATGCTGAATCATGATGGACTTTCCCTTTTTTGTTTTTACCATGGTGGTGTTCATGTTGCCGCGAAATTCCTTGGTAGCAAAAGTAGCAAAAAAAGGATCTTCCTCAGCCAATTCCTGTGCATGAGCCTTCATATGAAAATCATGGCTGGAAAGGGAAGACAAATAATCCATTTGGTCACCCCTGTTGATATCCATGACCTGACAGACCGGCCCTAAACCATGCGTTGGGTATAAGTTGCCGTTGCGGTAATTTTCTTTCAATCGCCACATGTCCTGATAACCCCCATCCTTTTTGAAGTTAAGTCCCAATAAATCGTGGATGTAAGCCCCTTCTCCGTGAATGATGTCACCGAAATATCCATCTCTGGCCATATTGAGGGTCATCAGCTCAAAAAAGTCATAACAGCAGTTTTCCAATTGCATGCAGTGTTTCTGCGTCCGCTCTGAAGTCTCTACCAATTGCCAGCATTCCTCCAATGTGATTGCCGCCGGTACTTCTGAGACAGCATGTTTTCCTGCTTCCATGGCATAAACCGCCATTGGGGTGTGCCACTCCCAGGGCGTGGCGATATATATCAAATCCAAATCATCCCTGTCACACATCTTTTTCCAGGCAAAAGTAGATCCGCTGTAGGAGGTGGGATTATGAGATGTCCCTTCCAGGTCTTTCTGGACTTTTTCTACCATTTCAGGCCTGAGATCACACAATGCCCTGATTTCAACCCCTTCTATTTTGCTCAATCTGTTTACAGCCCCAGGTCCTCTACTCCCCAAACCGATCACCCCTACCCTTACCACATCCAATTTTGGAGCGGCAAACCCGGACATGTTGAATCTTTGCACTTGTTTTCTTTTACTTTGGGCATATACCCGATCCAATTCTTCCGGTGAAAGGCTGGAAAAACCACTGCCCATCATCCCAATTCCGGCAAGACTTGAGAGTTTTAAAAACTCTCTCCTTTTATTACTCATATTGATCAATGTTTATTTAATAATTCTAAATTAATTTTAATCCTGATTTAATGCCATTATATCTTAAAGAAAATTTTCTTTTTATAGAGGAAGTAACAAAGGTACCACATGATGCTGAGTGTAAATACTGCATTGAATAGGGCCAGCCAGTTCTCAGGTAATCCCAACGGCTCAAACAAACCGTAATTAAAGATTTCAACAAAACCTGTCAACCAGGAATGTCCCAAAACCTCAGCGAACATATAAATGAAGATGGGGTTCATTCCAACAACTATAAAAATAAAAGTCCAACTTTTAATTTTTTTCATATCGATTAGCCAATAAAAAAAGGCCAGGGTTAGAAGGGCCCAACCCCCTGAAGCAAAAACAAAGGAACTGGTACTGATCCTTTTTATAATGGGGGTGATACCTATTAAATCCAAACCATAACCTATCAGCAATCCAACCACACCTGCGATGATCAAATGCTTGACTTTTATCCAATCCCTATGAGATGACATCAATAAATTTCCACACATCGCACCCCAAAGGGTGTGGGCGGCTGTGGGAATACAATTGATGGCAACCCAACCGCCGTTATTGATCTTACCCATGAGGATCATATCCGTAAAAGAACCAAAATTTTCCCCTTTGACAAATGGCGAAGATGGTTCATATACCCTGTATAGGACTTCAGTAATTAGCAACAACAATAAAGAAATGCTCAACTGGATTTTAAAAGGCTGTCTAATCAATAAATAAGTCAATAAAATAGTAAATGACAGTTGCGTCAGTACGTTCCACAATTCAAAAACCAATTCCCCTGCATAAACACAATGAAGGCCGGTCCCAAATAAAAACAATAATAAGCATCTTTTTAATATATGCCTTGTAACTTCTTTTTGGTCACTTGCTGAAGATAATCTTTTATTCAGTGAAAAGGGCATGGCCACCCCTACAATAAACATGAAAAACGGCTGGATCAAATCCCAAAACCGTAAACCATTCCATGGATGATGGGTAAATTGCTGAAAAAAACCAAATAAAAAGGTTTCCTCTGGAGCCAATTCCATCAAGGCCCTGTAAATCAGGGCGGCCTCGGCCACCAATAAAAACATGGTAATTCCTCTGTAAGCATCTAAGGAGACAAGTCTTTGCCCTGGTAATGTTGGACTATTTTGCATTTTTAATCAGAAAATAGGATTCAATGATCCAACTGCGACCTCATTTATAAAATGTTGGATTTTCAAATATAGCTTTTCACTAAGGGAGTTCAAATAGTACTTAATAAAAATATTATGAATGGTTTTTGTTAATCGTAAAATATTTTTATTAATTTCACAGACAATTAGTTATCCTGCTTTTGTAAATTTAAAGACTATAAATTGGATATCCTATTCGGGAGTCCCGGTCAGCCTTTTTCAAAGCTTTTGAGCAAATAATTTAAGTCTTGATCCATTCCATTAAACCAAAATTAGACAATGAAATTTAAAGTGGCTTTTCAGGTACTGGCGGTTCTCACTGCCATTGGCTGTACTGAAGTAAATATAGAGGATTTAGAATCGCAAAATGAGGAAGTTGACGTCATGGTATATGGAACGGATATGGGAATGGACGAAACCATGTACCAAACAACTTTCAGAATTTTGGAAACAGAAGATGAGCATTTTTATGACAGGAATATCTCTTCTTACCATTGGGCCATGCATGGTTTTGGTTTAAGCAATGATGTACTTGAAAAAGTTTACCATACTAATGCAAGAAGAATCTTAGGAATGACATACCATTCCCAACAGAACAGAACTGAAGATAAGGTTTTGGATTAGGGAAGGGGAATTTATTGTAACCGGGATAAAGAATCAATAGGAAATCATTTAAGAAGGTATCTATGGAAATGATGCCCTATGTATTAAATGTCATTTATCAAGAATTTCATGGATGATCCGGTAATATCCTTCTGCATATTGCTGCATTCCCAAATCAGAAGGGTGGGTTCCATCAACGGTAGCATCCATGGAAAGCCCGATTTCTTCCTTTTCCAATAAGTAAACCTCCTCAGCTCCTTCCATGATTAATGTCTTGTAGGCTTCCTTAGTCCATTCATTTCTATCTTTATAAGCTTCTTTCCGCTCATGGTTTACCCCTTCATCCATATACCCTGCATGTTCTACCAAAAGTATGGGTACTTCTGGCCGGCTTCTTTTTAATTGCTTAACAGCATCAAGGATTCGGCTCTTTACCACTTCTTCAGAAAATTCATCCCTGACTAAATTGGGAATGCAATCCAGCACATAAAGCAGGCTCTCGGTCTGGGCCATATAGTTGATTATAGGTTTTTCCAATTGACCATTTCCAGAAAAACCGAGGTTAATCAGTGGCTGATCGATTTTTCTTTCCAAAATAGCCGTCCAGGCCATTCCGGGCCTGGATGCACAGGCACCATGAGCAATTGAAGTTCCATATACGATTATGGGGAGCATTAATTTATCCTTTTCCAAAAATGAAAAATTAAATTTTTCATCGGTACCAATTTCCAGTTCCAATACCTGGTTGTATAATGGAAGATATAGATCAAACTCCCTTGAACCAACATATCCATCATTTAACACGAATTCATAATTGATGGTGTCCTTAAAGGAGTAAATACCTTTCACCCAAATCCAATCTCCTTCCTTATTTTTAGTATATAGGTCCAGGCCGCTTACCCCGGTTGCCGGCATGTGGGGCATGTCCAGCTTACCTTTAACCGTGTACCGTACTTTTATGCGGTTTGCATTTGAATTAAACCTTAATTTTACACCCGCTGAATGTCGGGAAAGTCCCCATACTGGCGATCTTACTGATTTTTCAGCCTCATCGGGCAGTCGGCTGTATCGGATACCCTCCCATGCCTGTCCATGGATTACCCCAACCTGGGCATTCATAGGATTATTCCACACCCAGGTTTGCTGGGCAAAGGTGGATGTACAGGCCAATAGGCAAATTGTAAAAATAAATTTTCTCATCGCAATGACAGATCCTTTAATTTCCTCAAAGAGGTTAATTTGTAGTTACTATACCTTAAATCTGCAGTCTTTCCTTATTATAAACCGGATTTAAATCGATAAACTTCCAGGTTTCACTTCCTTGACTTTAACAAGTACCTGATCATCATAAAAAACAGAAAGGTTTTCAGATTTTATAAATTTAGGTTAAGATACCTAAATTTATAAAATGTGAATCATTTTCTCGTCAAAATATCCACCATTCCCAAAAAACTTATTTCAGGCGGTCTACAGGTTTAATTTTTTTCATCTCCATGCCGATTTTTCCACCCTCCAAGAATTTTAAAATTCGATGAAGAAGACAAACTGTACCTGGTCAGTTTGGAAATGGACTCCACTGAATCGAAAAATAGGAGCAGTCCATTCCCTATAAAAACCATTGAACTCAAAAGTTATCGAATGAATGGCTTTCTGGAGAAAATTTGGAAAAATAAATCAGATTAAATTATTTTATTTTAGAGAGGAAAATATTCATTCAGAATGACCATAAAAATAATTTATAATCTAACAGCAAGCTTTAAAAACTCAAATAAAAGTAAACCAGTAATAAGTTTGGCGAAATTATTATGGAAAGTAAAATAATTCATTCAAAAATTAATTAACCCACAAGTTTCAGGATGTCTAAGTTTGGAGCCCTGCCGATGTCCCTTTTGTATTTATGATAATTAATTTATTATTTTTCGGAAAAGATTAGAAAAGTTAATTTTTAAAGCATTTTATTTTTAAAAGCTGTATGTGTGGAATAGTTGCTTATGTAGGCCCAAGAGAGGCCTATCCGATTATATTAAAGGGGTTAAAGAGGTTGGAATACAGGGGATATGACAGTGCAGGAGTGGCCCTTTTAAATCATGATCTTAAAATTTTTAAAAAGAAAGGTAAAGTCGCAGAATTGGAAGAGAGCCTGCTGGGAAAAGACCTCCATGCCCATACAGGAATAGGCCATACCCGATGGGCTACCCATGGTGAACCCTCTGACAGAAACGCCCATCCCCATCGATCCTCCTCCGGAAGTTTGGCCATGGTCCATAATGGAATTATTGAGAATTTCAGCCCCTTGAAAAAAGAATTGGAGGGTAAAGGCTACCATTTTGAAAGCGATACGGATACGGAGGTACTGCTGAAATTCATTGAGGACATTCACCATAACCATTCCGGAACTTTGGAGGAAGCCGTCCGGATTGCACTGAAAAGGATAGTGGGCGCCTATGTGATTTTATTATTGGATGATGACCATCCCGATACCATTATTGCGGCAAGAAAAGGAAGCCCATTGGTCATTGGGATAGGAAAAGGCGAACATTTCCTTGCTTCTGATGCTTCCCCGATTATTGAGTATACTAAAGAAGTGGTTTATATCAATGATTATGAAATCGCCATCATCAAGCCAGATGAATTAATTTTGAAAAACCTGGGAAATGAAAAGGTCACACCATTCATTACCCAATTAGACATGGAATTAGCTGCCATTGAAAAAGGGGGATATGAACATTTCATGCTAAAAGAAATCCACGAACAACCCACCACTGTTTTTGATTGCCTTAGAGGAAGGTTGGATGCTGCTGCCGGTACCATCCGCATGAGTGGTATTGATATGAATTTAGAGGCACTTACCCAAGCCAAAAGGATAATCATGGTAGCATGTGGCACTTCCTGGCATGCCGGACTTTTGGCAGAATATGTTTTTGAGGAGCTTTGTAGGGTTCCTGTAGAGGTAGAATATGCCTCAGAATTCAGATATAGAAACCCGGTGATTCATCCTGGAGATGTGATCATTGCCATATCCCAAAGTGGAGAAACGGCGGACACCCTGGTGGCCATAGAAAGCGCCAAAGAACAGGGGGCTTTCATTTTTGGTGTGGTGAATGTTGTGGGATCCAGTATTGCCAGGTTTTCCCATGCAGGTGCCCACACCCATGCCGGACCTGAAATCGGCGTAGCTTCTACCAAAGCTTTTACCGCACAATTGACCGTATTGTACATGATGGCCCTGAAATTGGCTTTTGCTAAAAACAGTATTTCAAGGGAAAGATTTTTACACCTAATGAATGAATTGGCCACGATTCCGGAGAAAATCAATACGGTTATAGAAACCAGTCCGGCCATCAGGAAGCTGGCTGAGAAATACAAGGATGCGAGGGATTTTTTATACCTGGGAAGAGGATATAATTTCCCAATCGCCTTAGAGGGAGCCTTAAAACTGAAAGAAGTATCTTATATCCATGCAGAAGGCTACCCTGCTGCAGAAATGAAACATGGCCCGATAGCATTGGTTGATCAATCACTCCCAGTTGTATTTGTGGCTACAAAGGATACTTATCATGATAAGTTGGTCAGCAATGCCCAGGAAATCAAAGCCAGGAAAGGTATTGTAATCGCGGTTATTACAGAAGATGACCCCGTATTTAGCAACATCGCCGATGATACCATGTCGGTACCTGCCGCCGATGAAATTATGGCCCCACTTCTAAGCGTAATCCCCTTGCAATTGCTGGCCTACTACATTGGATTGGCCAAAGGTTTAGACGTAGACAAACCCAGAAATCTGGCCAAATCGGTAACCGTAGAATAGCAAACCAAATTGCTGAACTTTATTTTATGAATCAAATTACCAGACACCCCTTATCCACCTTGGGGTATCATTTTATCAAGGAAAAATTCCTTCCGGATGGACAGGACGAATATTACCTAAGGAACAGACAAAACAGGAGTGGTGCGGTTCACAGGCATTTAAATGCACAGGAAATAGAAATTTTAGTGCGAAACCGAAATCAATCAGACGACTGGAACAAAATTTTGGTGTCCGATGCCTTTAACCCGGAATTGGTCAAAAACTGCAAATTTTTCGGCTTGATAAGGATCGGAAAACTGGAAGCCTTTTATCTTGAATACCATAACCTTAGAATGCCGGTGGGTATTTACAATAGCACCATCATCAGTTGTGACTTAGGGGACAATGTGGTCATAGATAATGTCAATTACCTCTCCCATTACATTATTGGCAATGATGTGGTTTTGGTTAATGTAAAAGAAATGGCCACCACCAATTATGCCAAATTCGGTAATGGCATCGTCAAAGAAGGTGAAGAAGAGGAAGTGAGGATCTGGCTGGAAATCTGTAATGAAAATGGAGGGAGAAAAGTGGCCCCATTCAGTGGCATGTTGCCCGGGGATGCATGGCTGTGGTCCCGATATAGAACGGATCATAAACTACAAAACAGGCTGTTGGAATTTACTCAAAAAGCCTTTGATGATAAAAGGGGCTATTATGGCAAAGTGGGTGACCGCTGCATCATTAAAAATTCCCTGATCATTAAAGACGTTTGGATAGGTTCGGATGCTTATATAAAAGGAGCCAATAAATTAAAAAACCTGACCATCCATTCCACACCGGAAGCCAGTTCACAGGTGGGGGAAGGCTGTGAAATGGTTAATGGCATAGTGAGCGAAGGATGTACGGTATTTTATGGGGTAAAAGCCGTAAGGTTTGTCATGGCCTCCCACTCTCAATTAAAATACGGTGCCAGATTGATCAACAGTTACCTTGGGTCCAATGCTACTATTTCTTGCTGTGAGGTATTGAATTCCCTTATATTTCCTGCCCATGAGCAACACCACAACAATTCATTTTTATGTGCGGCACTGATCCTGGGCCAAAGCAACATGGCTGCGGGGGCAACGGTGGGATCCAATCATAATTCCAGGGGCGCTGATGGAGAAGTCATTGCCGGCAGGGGGTTTTGGCCCGGACTATGTGTCAGTTTAAAACACAATTCCAGATTTGCCTCCTTCAATATCCTGGCAAAAGGCGATTATCCGGCAGAACTGGACATACCGCTCCCCTTTTCTTTGATCAGCAATGACGAGTCCAACAACGCTTTAATTATTATGCCTGCTTATTGGTTTTTATACAATATGTATGCATTGGCCAGGAATGCATGGAAATACCAGGACAGGGACAAAAGAATTGAAAAATTTCAACTTTTAGAATTCGATTACCTGGCACCTGATAGCATGCAGGAAGTTCAAAGGGCCATAAATATACTGGAAGAAATTACAGGGAAGGCGTTTTTAAATAGTCAAAGTGCATGCTCTCCAAATGATGCCGATGCCCGGAAATTGGGAAAGGATTTGTTGGAAAAAAGAGATCCTCTGTTAAATGATTTAAATTATGAAGCCGAAAGATGGGAAAACAGTCGGAGGAAAGTAAAATTAGTCAAAGTCCCGGAAGCGTGGAACGTTTATAAAAACCTCATAAAATTTTATGCCCTAAAATGTCTTTTAGAATACCATGAAACCGAGGAGAAGATAAATATTTTCCAATTGAACAAATGGGTTAAGGATGAGTTTCCAGGGAAAACCTGGATAAATGTCGGTGGGCAACTGATGACCGATATAGATCTTAATGCTCTGAAATCTGCCATTAAAAAAGGAGAAATCACAAGTTGGCAGGATATTCATGACCGGTATAAATCCATTGGAAAAGATTATCTAAGACAGAAAACCCAGCACGCGCTCGCTTTAATGATCTCGGACCTAAATATAGAATTGGAACAGATAGATGGTCAATTTCTGAATGAATGGATCAAAACAAGCATTTCATTCAGAAACCATTTATCCAGCCAGGTGTTGTTGTCCAGAAAAAAGGATTACGATAATAATTTCCGGAATATGGTATATGATGATCTGGAAGAAAGAGATCTTGTAATTGGTTCTTTGGAAGACAATCAGTTTATACATTTAGAGAAGGAAAATTGTAAAGCCTTCATCAAAAAAATTTCAAAATGGGGGTTTGATCATTGATCTACCCTACAAATGGATCTATGGATGACAGGTCCACCAGCCAATATTTTAGTATTTTAAAAACATTGAAGCCCTTTCCGTTTTTTTAATAATACAAAAATATTAAATTAAGAAATGATTTGGTTCAACCCTTAAAATTAGAGGATTATATGAGAGGAAATCTACTTCATTATCATGTTCTGCTGGCCTTCTTTTTCTCCCTATCAAATTGGATATATTCCCAACCATGTCCCAAAAGTGGGGTTTTTGGGCCAAAGCAGGCTCCCAATTACATCCAAATTAAATCTGAAAACAACACTGTCAAATTATATTTGGAGGAGGTAAAGGTATTTCCAGGTGGAAAGGAGAGAATTTATATTCTTTTACCGGATATTCTTGCAGAAAACAATACGCCCATCATAAGGTGGAACGAATTGGTTTTGAAAAAACCTTTGAATTCCAAAGAAAACTGGAGAGGTGATATCGACAAGGCCGGTTTTTTCCCCACTCCTTGCTTTCCGGATTTGAAACCCTCCATATTTACCGGCGGTAAGGCAAATGATGCTTTACGGTATGAGGTGAATGGCCAAAAGGTTACCCTCGAAGGAAAAATATCCTTTCATTCAGAAAATGGAACGTTAATGACCCTGAATTTGCAGGTTGAAAACCAGGAAATCCCCAAACCTTTGATCAACGATTTGGATGGGGCGGTTTACATAGAAAAAACCGGGCCGATGGAAAAACTGGAAATACAAACCGGTGAACTTTTATATGAACCCATTTTGAAAACCTTAAAAGTATCCGGTACTGCGGAAGGCGGAGAATTAAATCAGATAATTGATTTCTCTATTTCTGATTTTGAAGGCACTGAAGGACTTTTTCCTGTAAATGAGGGAAATGCCAACGAGGATGCTTTTCACCTCTACCAGGTAAAGGGTAATGTAGAGCAGGGATTGGAAATCAAAAAATATGCCTTGCCTTACGAACCGTCTTCGGTGATGTCATTTTTTGAAAAGCTTCCTTTTAATTTGGACAATACCAATTTTGATAAATTGATTCTTTTAGGTGAATATTATGGCAAAACGGTGCTGGTAGATCCAAAGCCCAAACCGCTGGCAATCGGATTGTACAACCATGCTTTTGAAGGTAAATCCCCCACTATGAATCAACTTAATAAGATGCAAAAAAATCCTTCCATCGAATTTTTAACCTGGCAAAATAAGTATGTCATCCAATATGAAAACCTGCCCATCTGGGGAATGAGTTATACAGGCAAAAATGAAAATGATAGCCTATATACCCTTCTGGTTGAAAACATAACGCTTGGTGAGGGAGCAGAAGGGCAAAATATTAAAAAAAGACTCACCTACACCCAGGTAGATGCCATTAATAACGGATTTCTGAAAATTTTCGAACAATTTGATCAAGACAGCGATACACTTCGACTAAAGCAGGACATAATGGAACTTTTAAAGGAAAATAATATGGAAGTTAATGCATCGCTGGAAGACGATTTCGAATCATTCCTGGTCACCACCGTTTCTGAATTCCGGGAAGCAGAAAAATACGCCTTAAATGAGGACAGCCAACTACCTATAAACATGATCAATTCCTCCCGTTTATTGCCCTCCAAAATTCATATTGACCCAAATTCCGGAAGGCCCATAGAAAGAAATTTTGATTATTCAGGTACCTCTATTTCCATTCATTATAATAAAGACATCATCCGATTGGAAGCAGAAAATTCGCTTCAGGGAAAACAAACCAAGGAAATCCCATCGGTACCTGAGGTTTTTGATGTCCAACAGTTTTATGCTGTCCTGAGCCATCTGCCTTTGAGGGAAAACTTTCGGAAAAACCTTACTTTTTTTGATCTAAGACCTGTCCCTAAAATCACCTATATTAATGGCAAAAGACTTGAAAGGTTGTACTTAGAGTCCAATTTTATTCATGTTGAAATAAAAGTGATTGAAAAAACCACCATTGATGGACAGGATATTTTTCGGGTGGAGGCTTTGTTCAATGGTTTGAAAAATCCTTTATTTGCTGAATCCTTAGAGGAAGACAGAACAGGAGAATATATTTTAGGCGGTTCCTTCCCTTATGAAATATTAAATGGCACTTTCGATGAGGGCCTTACATTAAAACCCATCCCCAACTAAATGAAAATAATTCAATTATTAATTGTTGCATTTTTGGCTTCCTGCACCCCCCAAATGGAAAAAAGCGGTGGTCCTTTAGCGGAAAAAGCCATGGAAAATGGATACCTAGCCCATGAAGGATTTACAAGATCCATGTCCTTTGTCCTTGCCTGGATGGAAGAGGCAGATCCAAAAACGGGATTGATTCCAAGAAACCTTTCAGATTCAAAGGATTTTTGGAATGCAAAAGATGCAGCCGCTGACAATTATCCTTTTATGGTACTTACTTCAGCCGTTTTAGACCAGGAATTATATGAAGGAAGGATGATGGAAATGCTGGAAACAGAAATTGCCCTGACAAGCAGGTGGGACAGGCTGCCTGATACTTATTATTTTTCAAAGGGAGGCTTCCAAAAAGGGGAAATGAACAAGGATGGTATTATTTTTGGCGCATCAGAATATGTTAAGGACGGGCTATTGCCCCTTACAGAATATATTGGAAATACGGCTTGGTCAGACAGAATGATCCATATTTTGGATGATATTTGGAAGCATGCCGAATATGAAACTGAATTTGGAAATATACCCTCCGTCAACGTTGAAGTAAACGGTGAACTTTTGCAGGTATTATCCCGGGTTTATTGGATGACCGGAGATGACAAATACCTGCAATGGGCAAAAAGACTTGGGGATTACTATCTTTTGGGAGACCAACATCCTACCCAAAATTTTGAAGTTCTGAGGTTGCGGGATCATGGCTGCGAAATAGTTTCAGGATTATGTGAATTGTACCTGACCACCGCCTATGCAGATTCTGCCAAACAGCAGGCCTATCAGCCCCGGATTTACAAAATGCTCGACCGGATTTTAGAAGTTGGCACCAACGATCATGGCCTTTTTTACAATCAGATTAATCCGCAAACCGGGGAAATTTTGGATGAGGGAATTGCGGATACCTGGGGTTATACTTATAACGGCTTTTATGGGGTATATATGTTGGATCAGCATGAACCCTACAAAGAAGCCCTGCTAAAAGCTTTGGGAAATCTGGATAAATATGAGTATTTTGATTGGGAAAGAGGCAGTGCAGATGGATATGCAGATGCGATAGAGAGTGCCTTAAATCTTTATAATAGAGAAAAAATAGAGGGCGTTTCCGAATGGATTGGAAGCCAGGTACAGGTAATGTGGTCCATGCAGGACTCTGCCCATCGTGATGGAACTGAAAAATACAGGGATATTGGCATCATTGAAGGCTGGCATGGAGATGGTAATTTTGCCCGCACCACTATGATGTTTTGTTTATGGAAAACCCAGGGTACCACCGTCATGCCCTGGAAAAAAAATTTATTTTTTGGAGCCGCTCCTGATAAAAACGGCATACAGGTAGCCCTTCTAAGTGAATCCGATTGGGAAGGAAAAATTAAATTTGATGCCCCCAGACACCAAACCATATTTAATTTACCCTTGGATTATCCGAGAATCAATCAATTTCCTGAATGGTTTGTGGTGGAACCTGAAAAAAATTACCGCATTGAATTTTTTTCAGATAAAGCGGACCATATATTTACCGGAAAGGAATTATTGGATGGGGTTCAATTGAAATTGGAAAAAGATCAGCAGGTAAGTTTCTCCGTTTATCCTGTCGAAAAGGTGAATTAACAATAATTTAAAAAACGTTTCCATCAACCATAACCTTTAAGAAAATCTCTTTTATAGGCCATAGGTGTCATGCCCATTTTATCCTTAAACCGCCTGTTGAAATTGGATAAGGTATTGAAACCGCTTTCAAAGCTGACCTCACTTACATTAATATTTTCTTCCTGAAGCAATTTACAGGCATGGCCAATCCTGACTTCTGCCAAAAAATCGGAAAAAGACTTGTTCATCCGTGATTTAAAATAGCGGGAAAAGGAACTGGTGGTCATGTTGATCAGGCTGGCCACTTCTTCCAATTGGATAACTTGTTGGAAATGGTCCATCACAAATTCGTACACCTTGCTCATGCGGTCCTTTTCCGATTCTTTATTGGTATTGATATAGCCAGCCTTCACAATGGTTTGTACCTCTGTGGACCGGGCCATCAATAAAAGAATTTCAAGAAGTCTGATCACCCTTTCCAAACCCTTTTTTTCTACTAACCCTATAAGCAATGGTCTTATTTTTTCATTGGATGCTCCGAGGATTTCCAGGCCCAAAGCTGCCCTGTTTAACAGATTTCTCAGTTCGTCAAATTCCTCCTTCAGTATCATGCTTTGGCTGATAAAATTTTCCGGAAAATAAACCACCACTCCATGCGTCAACATCGGACTGTTTTTTTCAAAATATTCCTGGTCATTGCGCCAAAGGTGGGGTAGATTAGGTCCTGTAAACACCAGATCAAATTCCTTAAAAGTTCGCATATCATCCCCTACAAAGCGGGTACCCCGACCCTTAAGCACCAAAAACAACTGATATTCTGGATGGAAATGCCAATTTTTATCAAAAAATGGGGCAATTAGCTCTTTGACTACAAAGGCATTATGTTCCGGAATACGTGATTTTTGAAAGGGTATTTTCATATGTTTATAATTGATTTTTAGCGGCCATACCTGACTGCCGTCCTTTAGGCAGGTGGAATCTCGCACCTGCCTGCCGGTAGGCAGGTGTTTGATAAACATCCCTCTGTATGTAGCTTGAGCTTGCGTCATGCCTGCCTGCGGTAGGCAGGCCTGTCTGGCTCAGGCAGGCTCGATTTCACCAGCTAATTACTTTATGTTATAAAATAAACCAAAAATAATAAAAATTGGCAAAATACAGTCATTATTAGATATAAAACAGTAAGAAATTCACTTATAAAAACCCCAATTTAGGATATTGAAAAAATATGACAATATTACCCAAACAACAATTATAATGAAACAATTAGGGTTAATGGCAATGGCCATGCTTCTTTGGATGGGCTGTGGCTCCAAATCTACCAAAATAAAACTTTCTGATGGGCCAAGAAGAGCGGAAATTCTTTTTTTAGGTCATGAAAGTACCCACCATGATTCCGAAAAGCTGATGCCATTGTTGGCCAGACATTTATTTCAGAAAGGCATCAACCTCAGCTATACGGCCGATCCGGATGATTTGAATGAGGAAAACCTCAGACTTTATGACGGACTGATGATTTATGCCAACCACGATGAAATCACAGCAGAACAGGAAAAAGCATTAAAGGATTATGTAGAAGGGGGAAAAGCTTTGATTCCCTTACACAGTGCCTCTTTCTGTTTTCGTAATTCCGATTGGTTTGTGGAAACCGTAGGTGGTCAATTTTCATCCCATGGAACTGGTGATTTTACCGCCACCATCACCGATCCCGCCCACCCCATCATGAAGGGAATAGCGGAATTTGAAACCTGGGATGAAACTTACGTGCACAGCCGGCTCAATGAGGACATGACCGTATTGATGGAACGCGTGGATGGTGACCACCGGGAACCTTATACCTGGATAAGGGAACAAGGCACCGGCAGGGTTTTTTATACTGCCTATGGGCATGATGAAAGGACCTGGGGACAGCCGCAATTTCAGGAATTGGTCTCCAATGGTGTATTATGGGCTGTGGGCGATAAAGTGGCCCAACAAGTGGCCGAATTTGATATACCTGTGCCTGTTTTTGAAGATGCGGAAATCCCCAATTATGAAAACAGGGATCCCTCCCCCAGGTACCAATTGCCCCTGTCACCCGAAGAATCCATGAAATTGGTACAGGTGCCGGTAGGTTTTGAATTACAGCTTTTTGCTTCGGAACCTGACATCATCAATCCCATGGCCATGTGCTGGGATGATAAGGGCCGTTTGTATGTGATTGAAACCACGGACTACCCCAATGAGGTGAGAAAAGAAGGAGGAAACGATAAAATTAAAATCCTGGAGGATACCGATGGGGATGGCAAAGCCGACAAAATTACCGTTTTTGCCGAAGGGTTGAATATCCCTACCAGCCTGGTGTTCGTCAATGGGGGCATATTGATTTCCATGGCTCCGGATTTTGTATTCCTGAAAGATACCAATGGGGATGGAAAAGCCGATCAAAGGGAAACCATCATCACAGGCTGGGGTAAAAGCGATACCCACGCCGGCCCATCCAATTTGAGGTACGGCTTTGATAACAAAATTTGGGGTGTGCTGGGTTATTCAGGTTTTCAGGGACAGATAGATGGAAAGGATTTTTCCTTTAGCCAAGGGGTTTACCGGTTCAAACCAGATGGTACTGATTTTGAATTCCTTGGAAATACCAGCAACAATACCTGGGGCCTTGGCTTCTCCGAAGAATTCAACGTATTCATATCCACAGCCAATGGACAACACAGTGCCTACCTGGCCATGCCCAATAAATTGGTAAGAAGGCCGGTGCATGGTGGGTCTGTCAATGCCGTCCATGGTATAGATTCCCATTATGACATGCCCCACCTAACCCCATTTTTAAGACAGGTGGACTGGCATGGGGGCTATACCGCCGCAGCCGGACATCATTTTTATACTGCCAGAAATTTTCCAAAATCCTATTGGAACAGGATCGCTTTTGTAGCTGAACCCACCGGAAGGGTTTTGCACAATGCCATCATAGAAAAGGATGGTTCAGGGTTCAAAGAAAAAAACGGCTTTAATATCCTGGCCAGCTCCGATGAGTGGTTTTCCCCTGTACATGCCGAGGTAGGTCCTGATGGGGCTTTGTGGATTGCAGACTGGTACAATTTTATCATCCAGCATAATCCCACTCCCAAAGGTTTTGAAAACGGGGAAGGCAACGCCTATATCAACCCGATGAGGGATGCCAAGCACGGTAGGATCTACCGGTTGGTCTACAAAGGTTCTCCTGAGTACAAAACCATGGACCTGGATCCTTCCAGCAACAGTGACCTGATCAGTGGACTGAAAAGTGACAACATGTTCTGGAGAATGACGGCCCAGAAACTGATCGTGGAAAATCAAAACACAGCCATTTCCAATGAATTGCTAAAGCTGGTGGATAACCAATCGGTAGACGAAATCGGCCTTAACAGCCAGGCAGTACATGCTTTGTGGGCCCTGCATGGCATTGGTGCATTGGATGGAAGCCAGGAGGACGTTTTGCAGGTGGTTACCAGGGCATTAAAACATCCCGCAGCAGGGGTTCGGAAGAATGCGATGATGGTCTTGCCTAACGATGAAAATACCCTTCAATCCATAATGGATGCCAACCTGCTCAATGATGAAGATTTAAACACCAGAAAAGCCGCTTTCATAAAGCTGACAGATTTGCCTAGCTCAGATCAAGCCTCCAAACTTATCCTGGAAGCCAGCCATGATGCGGATAATGCAAAGGACAATTACTTACCACAGGCTATATTTGCTTCCGTACTTTCCCATCCCCAATCTTTCAAAGAACTTTCCAACAGCATCCTGGATGTTAATCAACCAGATTCACTGATGACCCTTGGTGAAAGGGTGACCAAAAGTCTGATCGAAGAACAATATAATCTGGATAGAAGAGCGGGAATTCCTTTCCCTCCTGCAGTAAGCGGAAAAGAAATCCGGATACAAGCTGCCATCAGCCAGGGTGATGAACCATTGGAAGGCATTATTTTGGCACAGGGCAATAATGAAAATGGGTACTGCTTATTTATTCAGAACAACAGGATAAACTGGTTGGTCAGACAAGAAGGAAAATCCTACCAGGCGGTATCCACCGGATCTATTCCCAGTCAGCAATTTGAATTGAAGGCCACGCTGGTGGAAAACGGAAACATGTCCATTGGCATTGATGGTCAACAGGTGGGGTCAGCCTTGGCACCTGGGCTATTCCCCACAGCTTTAAATCCTGACAGGGTTCGAATAGGACAGGACAATATGGATACCGATCAGGTAGGTGAATATCCAAACCGCTTTTATTTCAATGGACGAATGAACAGCCGCACTTCATTCCTTAATCTGAAGGTTCCTGCAAAGGGTCTGGAGAAAACTTCCACATCAGTGGCCGATGACCAAAATGTGGTTGCTTCTGTCGGTTCGGTAATCATTGAAATGGGGGTGATACAGCATGAAATGAAATTTGACAAGACCACCTTTACGGTAAAAGCGGGACAACAAGTGACCATAGACTTTGTCAATACTGACTTTATGCAGCATAACCTGCTTATCGGACAAGTTGGAAGTCTGGAAATCATAGGCAAAGCTGCCGATGAACTGGCCAGGGATCCCAATGGGGTGGAAATGAATTTTGTGCCCAAAATCCCAGAAGTGCTGGAAGCTACGCCCCTGGTGAATCCGGAAACCAGCGAAAGCCTTGTTTTTACAGCACCCACCACGCCTGGGGAATATCCTTACCTTTGTACGGTACCCGGACATTGGCGGATCATGAATGGCATCATGATCGTAGAATAAATTAATCAACCAACCTTAAAATCAATGGCTTTAAATATTAAATTGGGCGTGACTACCTGGCTGTGGACTTCTCCATTCAACTCGGATACCATTTCCCTTTTTCCAAAAATCAAAAAAATGGGATACGATGCGGTAGAAATTCCCATAGAAGATCCGGCTTTGATCAACACCAAAAGCGTTCATGATGCGTTAAAGGAGAATGGACTTTCGCCCATCATTTGTGGGGCCTTTGGTCCGAGCAGGGACTTAACACATGAAGATCCCTCCTTCCATAAAACCAGTTTTGATTATATACAAAAGTGCTTTGACATCAGCGCCAGTTTAGGCGCAAAATTTGTGGCAGGGCCTATGTATTCAGCGGTAGGAAAAGCCAGATTGGTATCACCAGAACAGAAGAAAGTAGAATGGGAAAGGGCCGTTAAAAATCTTCACAAGGTATGCCAGATGGCCGAGATATCGGGCCAGGAAATTGCCCTGGAGGCACTCAACCGCTTTGAAACCGATCTGATCAACACCACCGAGGACCTGATGCGTTTGATTACAAACATCAACCATCCCGCTGCAAAAGTACTGCTGGATGGATTTCACATGAACATCGAAGAGCCGAATATTGAAAAGGCCATCGCACAGGCGGGAGATAAACTGATCCATGTCCAGGTATCCGAAAATTACCGGGGTACCCCCGGAACCGGACAAACCCGTTGGGATGCCTATAAAAGAGGTTTGGAAAAAGTTAATTATACCGGTACGGTCACCATAGAAAGCTTTACGCCTGAAATCAAGGAATTGGCCGGAGCGGTATGTATCTGGAGACCTTTGGCAGAAAGCCAGGATGGATTTGCTTCGGAAGGATATAAGTTTCTGAAAAAGTGGGCCGAATAAAAATTGTAATTAAACCAGCAAAATAACTATAAATCATTTCTATCATGAGTGACAAAAAATTTAATATTGCCATTATCGGCTTGGGATTCGGGGCAGAGTTTATACCTATCTACCAAAAACACCCTTTGGCCAATATGTATGCTATTTGCCAGCGGAATGAAGAAAAATTAAATGAGATCGGTGATGCATTTGGGATAGCCAAAAGGTATACCGATTATGATGAATTGCTGAAAGACCCTGAAATAGATGCGGTTCACATCAATACGCCCATACAAGCCCATGCGGAGCAATCTTTAAAGGCCATAAAAGCCGGAAAACACGTGGCCTGTACTGTTCCCATGGCCACCACCGTGGAAGAATGCCGCCAAATAGTAGAAGCTACCGAAAAAAGCGGCCTAACTTACATGATGATGGAAACGGTAATTTACAGCCGTGAATTTCTATTCGTAAAAGAAATGTATGAGAATGGAGAAATGGGCAAACTGCAATTCCTACGTGCCAGTCACCAGCAGGATATGTCAGGTTGGCCGGGATATTGGGAAGGCCTCCCTCCCATGCACTATGCCACCCATTGTGTTGGGCCGGTACTGGCCCTGCCAAAAGGGCAAGCGGATTACGTTTCCTGTTTTGGTTCCGGTAGGATCGATGAAAATCTGATCGAAAAATACGGTTCTCCTTTTGCCATCGAAACCTGCCATATCAAATTAAAAGATTCGGATCTTTCCGCAGAGGTAACCCGATCCCTTTTCAATACTGCCAGGCAATACAGAGAGAGTTTTGATGCCTATGGGTCTAAGAAGTCTTTTGAGTGGACCCTGATCGAGCATGAAGACAGTGTGGTTCATGCTGGAGAGGAGCCTGCCAAGGTAAAAATACCGGACTATGACCATCTTTTACCCGATGAAATAGCCGGTTTTACCCAACAAGGGGTATACGATTCCGATGAAAACCAACACCTGTCCTTTATCCAAGGTGCGGGCCATGGCGGCTCTCATCCTCACCTGGTCCATGAATTTCTATCGGCATTGCATGAAGGAAGGGCCCCTTACCCGGATGCCAGACAGTCCGCCAACATTACCTGTGTCGGCATATTGGCCCATGAGTCGGCCATGAAAAGGGGAGAAATCATGAAGTTACCGGATTTTACTTTAAATTCCTGAAATACCAGAAAATTGTAAAGTGACAATCCTTCCCGCTCGAAAGGATCCATCCATAACCATCTGCTGATAAAAGGAAACCAATTTCGCCATTTAAAGTGGTTCGGGAATTGATCGGACGATGCGTTTCTGTTAGTTCCGTATTTTAACGATTCTAATGTCAGTCCGAAAAGTATTTATTCAAACTCTTCACAAAAAAGCAGTACTTTTGGAATAAGATGTTAACGGAAGAAATAGCAAAACAAAAAAAGGATTTCGAGAACCTATGTGCCAATCATAAGGTGAAATACCTGTACGCTTTTGGATCCTCCATCACCAACCGGTTTGATCCGGAAAAAAGCGATATAGATCTACTGGTGGAAATGGATATCGATGACCCCATTGAACGTGGAGAAAACCTGCTTTCACTGTGGGATACATTAGAAAATTTTTTTAATAAGAAAGTAGACTTGCTCACCTATTTATCCATTAGGAATCCCTATTTACGCAAGCATATAGATTCCACCAAAGTTTTAATCTATGACGGATTGGGGAAAAAAGTACTTGTCTGATATACTATGGTCCATTGAGCTAATCGAGGAATTCCTGTTATCGGTATCAGATTTTAAAAACTATAAGAATGATTTAAAGACACAAAGTGCTGTAGAACGGCAATTGGGTATCATTGGGGAGGCGGTGAACAAATTCGATAAATTGTTTCCGGAAGCAACGCTAAAAAATGCCAGGAAAATAGTTGGTTTCAGAAATCGCTTGATCCATGCATATGATGCAGTGGATCCTGCCATGGTATGGGCGATTGTAAAAAACCATATACGGCCATTAAAAGACGAGGTTACAGATAAAATTAATGAGTAAAAAAATCACAGATAAATGGCCCACTTATAAGGAGTAATTGGCAATAAGCCCTTCCAGCCATATCCTTAACCGATCGTTTGTAGAATGCTGATTTTGCGGTAAATTTAAATCAGTTTTTCCGGGTTAAGCGGGAAGATACCAACTAAAATTATTAAATTAAGGAAAGTTTGGTAAAGCATTGAAGCGTTTGGTTCTGGAAGTTAATGCTCTCATAATTTTGGGTAGTTGAGCCTAATGTAATGTAAATTAGTATTAATGAATAGAAATAGCCTTCAGGATTTGTCGCGATTGCGAATTAGGGAAGCAAAAACCCTTTTGGATAATCAATTCTATGATGGCGCTTATTATTTATGTGGATATAGTGTAGAATGTGCTTTAAAAGCATGTATAGCTAAAAAAACAAAACAATATGATTTTCCTGATAAAAAAGCGGTTAATGAAAGTCATACCCATGAAATAATTAAGCTTGTTAAAATTGCGGGATTAGAAATTGATCTGAAGAATAAATTAACTGATGCCAGTTTTCAATTAAATTGGAGTCTCGTAAAAGATTGGTCTGAAATTAGCAGGTATAAAAGAAATTCAGAATTGGAGGCCTTGGATTTATATTCAGCGATTACTGCAAAAAAACATGGAATAATGACATGGATAAAAAAACATTGGGAAATATTGATATTGAGGAGGGAAAGAAGGTACTTATGTCTTTAGACGATTCAAATTTAAACATTTCCAGTGCTTTTTGGTTTTTTTTAGAAGATATTGAAGAATGGGGATTATTTTTCGCCACTCCTGATTTTGATGTATTTGGGCCGAAAAAATTATATGCAAAAGTTCAAAAAATCCTACAAAACCATAGAAATGAAATTAATATTCCTTTAGAGGCCATTACGCTTATTAGCCCAAAAGATCTATTAATCGGAATTTTGAGAATGGCATTAACAACAGGTCCGGGTATCTCAGGAATAAGGTTTAGTGGAGTTCCAAAGGGA
>JBBDSB010000493.1:0-24710 GCA_040905205.1 Cyclobacteriaceae bacterium | reverse complement strand
CCTGCATATTCACCATTTTCCGAAAAAGGGTAGGTGTCATCTTTTTGTATTTCTTAAACTGCCTGTTAAAGTTGGCCAGGTTGTTGAAACCACATTCAAAGGCTACTTCCACAATGTACATATCGGTTTCCGAAAGCATTTTACAGGCATGCCCCAGCCGTACCGTATGCAGGTATTCCACAAAAGTAATCCGGTATTGCTCTTTGAAAAAATTACAAAAAGTCGTGACCGACATGTTGGCCAGGGAAGCCACTTCAGGCAATGATATGTCTTTGTCGAAATTTTTATGAATATAGGCTTTTATTTTGTCCAGTCTGTCTGAACCCTGTGGGTCAATCTGGTCCAGGTAACCGGCACTGGCAAGCAATTCATATTCTTTGGTTTGGGAAAGTATGTCGAAAATAGAAAGTAAACTGGACAGGCGTTGGATACCATTCATATGTATCATGCCTTCCATAAGGGCATTAACCTGTTCTTTGGTATTTCCATGAAGCGCCAATCCCCTTTTGGATAGCCGAAGGAAATTTTTTAAAGTTTCCATCTCTGGTATTTTTAGAAAATCTTCTCCCAAAAAATCTTTCTGAAAATGGATTACAATGGCCTCGGCATCATAGCAGGCTTGCCCATTTACAAAGCTGGATTCATTTATCCAAACATGGGGGAGATAGGGTCCCATGCAAACCAGGTCACCTTCCTGAAAGTATCCGATGTGGTCACCCACCATCCTTCTGCCTTGACTTTTGAGTACCAAAACCAACTCGTATTCGGGGTGGTAATGCCATGGACAAGGAAAATATTGCCCTTTTTCTTTAAATACAATAAAGGATTTGTCGAAATCCTGCGGTAGTCTTACTTCGATCGATTTCATAGGGTCCTCATTTTGTTTAATAATATAATTTAAAGTATGAATACATAAAAGGGCTGGGCTTGTTTACTGAAAAATAGTACCATAAATTTAAAAAATAGTAACAGTTTCTCTTCGATTTCACCATATTTTATTTTAACGGTTGCCAATTATTTACCGGTATTATTTTCTTCTCATCCAATTTTACATCATGGAATAAAAATTGGCCAAATTCTTTTTGAAAAAAAGTACCATCATTCGAGATAATATGAATAGTAAGTTTTGAATGATCCTGATAATTTTGATTACATATTATAAGCTCCGCAAATCTGATGTCATATCACAATCAAAAAAATTTTTAATGCAAGGAAAAGGAATTAATGAGAAAGCCAATTGATGTATCAGAAATAGAAACAGGAGTGATTGGGCTGGGAATGATGGGTAGCAGTATCGCGGTTGCCCTTTGCATTGCCGGCCATCCGGTAAAAGCAGTGGCTCCGATTCAAAATGAATTGGAGCATGCTAAAAAGGCCATTGCCAATCAGTTCCAACATGCTGCAGACAGCGGACTTTTGCAGGCACCCATTTCCTTTTATTTGGAAAGAATGACCTTTTCGGAAGACTACAAGATACTTAATAATTGCAGGTTGGTTCAGGAATGTGTTATTGAAGACAAAAAAATTAAAGCCCGTGTCTACCAAAAAATCGTTGATCAAACCGCAGGTGATACTGTGATTTCCAGCAATACCTCTGCCATTCCTGTCAGTATTTTGCAGGATCTGGTTCCTGATCCGGGACGATTTTTAGGGATCCACTGGGCTGAACCAGCTTACATGACAAGGTTTATGGAAATCACCAAAGGAAATAAAACCGAAGATCGCTTTGCCAATTGGGTCTACGAGCTGGCTCATTTGTGGGGAAAGGAACCTACCTTTCTTCAAAAAGACATCAGGGGATTTGTTACAAACCGCCTGATGTATGCCGTTTACCGGGAAATCTTCAACTTAATCGAAGCAGGAGAAACCAGCATAGAGGATGCAGACAAAGCTTTTCGTTATGATGCCGGTTCCTGGATGACTTTTATGGGTATATTTGAAAGAATGGATCAGTTGGGATTGGATGACTTTCGGGAGACATTTAAGCGGGTTTTTCCGAAATTGGGAAATTCCTCAAAAGTACCGGAAGTGATGCAAGACATCGTAAGAAGAAAAGTTAAAGGAGTTCAGCAAGCCAGGGGCTTATATCCCTATACTCCCGGCGAAGCCAAAGCCTGGGAAAATGCCTTTGCAAAATTCAATAAAGAGATTTATCACCTGGCAGAAAATTACCAAAAGAAAAAAAACGAATAAGGTTTTACTTATGGAAAAATACAACTATACGGAATCTGCAGCCTGGCTGGAAAGGGCAAAAAAAGTATTAGCCGCCGGGGTTTCCTCCGAATTCAGGAAGTATAATCATCCCCATGCACTCTTTTATTCTCACGGGAAGGGAAGCAAAATATATGATGTGGACGGCAATGAATACCTGGATTTTACCCTGAGCCAGGGACCCTTGATTTTGGGACATTCTCATCCGGAAGTCCAGGAGGAAGTCTACAAGGAATCATTGAAAGGCCAGTTGTTTGCCGGGCAGCATGCCAGGGAGATTGAACTGGCAGAGAAACTTCAAAAAATCATCCCCTCCGCAGAGCTAATGCGTTTTTGCCTGGACGGTTCAGAGGCCGTACATACCGCCATCAGGGTGGCCAGGTCTAAAACCGGTAAAAATAAATTCCTGAGGTTTGAAGGGCATTACCATGGTTGGCTGGACAATGTGTGTTATGGTATTTCCACCCCCTCACCGGAGACCATGGGGCCCAGAGAAAATCCTGTAATGCATCCCTGGAGTCAGGGCTTGCCGGAAGGATCAAAGGATGAAAGTTTCCTTTTGCCCTGGAACGATTTGGATTTGGTAAAGCAGCATGTGGCAAAGCACCATCAGGAGATGGCGGCCATCATTACAGAACCGGTCATGTGTAATAACGGCTGCATTCCTCCCAAAGTGGGATTTCTACAGGGACTGAGGGATCTGTGCAATCAATATGGTATCGCCCTTATTTTTGATGAAGTCATTACAGGCTTTCGGCTGGGCCTTGGTGGGGCACAGGCATTTTACGGTGTTACCCCGGATATTTCCATATTTGCCAAAGCCATTGGAAGCGGATATCCGATCAGTGCCATCGTAGGAAAAAGGGAATGGATGGAAGAAATTTCCTCCGCCAGGGTGATCCACGCAGGCACTATGAACACTGGAAACCCTACTGTGGCAGCTGCCCTGGCCACGGTAAGTATATTGGAAAGAGATGATCCCTATCCCAAGATGTTTGCCCTGGGGGATAGATTGCGGCAGGGTTTAACACAATTGGCCAAAGATACGCAACAAAACATGCGGGTGTCGGGAATTGGGCCCATCGTACATACGGGATTTACCGATGGGCCCGGGGCAGGAGATTTTAGAGGCGTGCTTCAATATGATAAAGGCAAATTGAAAAATTTTATTTCCGGAATGCATGACCGGGGGCTTAGGGTCATAGGAAGGGGGCTTTGGTACATCAGCGCAGTACATTCGGAAGCTGATATTGACCGGGCACTGGAGGTGTCGAGGGAGGTTTTAACCCAAAATGAGCTATGAAATACCTTAATGTCAGCATAGCAGTGGCAGGGGAGGGAAAAACAATCCCTTCGATTATCCTTTGCCTGCTTCAGGCAGGGCATCGGGTCAAATCCATAGGTGGTACAAAAAAAGGCAAAGCATTGCATGAACTTGCCGGTTTTTCAAGTGTTTCACTGGACAATTACCAGGACTGCCAGGGGCTTCCGGAAAAGGAAAACCTTTTGGACTGCTCCCTGATCATCATCTTTACCCCTGAAAATCCCGATATCAAAAAAACATGGATCAGTCGAATTGCCCGCATCGCCCCGGAGCATGCGCTGATCCTGGTAAATTCGGAAAGTATACCCTTGGAAGAATTGCAATCCGGTCTTCCGGATCCCTCTCGCCTGTTGGGTTTGAACTGGGTATATCCGGCACACCTTACCCTATTTGCGGAATTACTCAGCACCCCTGAAAATCGGGAAGAGGAGATGGAGGCCTTGATGGTCTTGATGGCCAAAAATTGGGGCAAGGATCCCTACCACCTCAAATCCGGTAAAAGTATCAGGAGCAAGCTGCTTGCTGCCCTGGCCAGGGAAGCCTTTTTCCTGGTGGATCAGGGATACGTAGAGGTGGCTGATATTGACCGGGCCTGTAGAAACGACCCGGGCTATTACCTTCCTTTTGCCGGCAATTGCCGGTATATGGACCTGATGGGCACTTTTATTTATGGGGTGGTGATGAAAGACCTCAACCCAGAATTGTCCAATGCCATGGAAATCCCCGCTTATTTCAATAAATTGATGGACACTGACACCAATAAAAGTGGGTTGGGTCAGGGGTTTTATGCCCATTCTCCTGCCACATTGGAAAAAAGAGAACATTCCTTTTTGGAATTTAGCAGGGAAATGAGCCTTCTTATGGCCAGGTACCCCTTCCCAAAAGAGGATTATGGGGAAGAAGAGGAGATGGTACCAGAGAAAGATAAAATTGGCGGCAATATCAACAGCAGAAAAAAATAAGTTAAAAATGGATACTTTAGAGATAAAAAAATCATTCGATGAGAATGGTTACGTGTATTTACCCAGCTTTTTAAAAAGGGAACATGTGGAAGCAATCAACGAAAAGCTTCAGGATTTTGTTAGGACGAGAATTTCCGCTGTGCCCCTAGAGCATGTCAAATACGAGCTAAAAGGAGACCCCTCGACTTTAAAGATGCTGCAGGACCTACAGTTGTACGACACCTTTTTTGCAGATATCCTCTTTGATAGCACTTTTACACGGTTGGCTGAAAATTTACTGGAAGAAAAAGTCATAGGCAAAACCCTGGAGTACTTCAACAAACCTCCCAAAATAGGCAAAGCCACCCCCCCACATCAGGATGGTTTTTATTTTATGCTGGAACCCATGAGTGCGGTCACCATGTGGATGGCATTGGAAGAAGTGGATCAGGAAAACGGCTGGGTAAGCTATGTCCGGGGTTCACACAAGAAGGGTATGCGGGATCATGCCACCACCCAAACTCTTGGTTTTTCACAGGGGATTCCTGATTTTGGCTTGGCAGAAGATCTGGATAAGGAAGTATTTTTTCCTGCCCAACCCGGAGATTTGCTGGTGCATCATGCCTTGACCATCCACCGGGCCAGCCCAAACAACAGCCAGGAAAGAAGCCGGAAAGCCATGGGCTTGATTTATTTCGGTGCCTCCGCCAAAGAAGATGTTGCGGCTAAAGCTGCCTATGTAAAAGCATTGAACCAAAATACCTGATGATTTTGAAAAACCCGATCTCCGGCTCCCTATTTCTCTTTATCCTACTTTTGGCTTTTGGCTGTGATAAAAAAAGCACTACGGTCAGTGATGGTTTGAGGGAAAAGGCCGTACAGGAATTGGATAGGGTCATGGATAGACAGGAATCCTGGGTAAAGGTACATGCTGCGGAATATAAAATTTGGATGGGATATCCCGAAGGCGTGGAGGAAACGTTTTTGGATGAGAAGCACCAATGGGAATCCCAATCCCCTTACCGCATAGGTATTTGGCGTGTTTTGGCCCAAACGGATCCCGCTTCAGCGAAGGAATACCAAGAAAAAATAGTGAAGGCTTTTCAGGATAAACATGGGAAGGACAGGGTGCATGCCGCCGAAACCATGGCCAAACTGGGTCTTGATCTGAACGAATATGCTCCGGAGGCTACAAGAGAAGTTTTGTCCGGTCCCATCAATTCCCTTTATGTGTACACCCTTTGGAGCACGCTTCAGGGACCGGTTCCTACAAATGGGGTTTCGGCACTAATGGACCTGATTTTAGACAGGCAATTAGACGACCTGCTTCGCTTGCAAGCGGCTTTTGCACTTAGAAATGAAGGAAGCCTTTCCCTTTCTCAATGGAAAGACCTGGCTCGGGAAGCTTTGGTACTGACTGATGACTCAATGGCAAAGGTATACCTCTTGTCGGCGGCTTTTATCCATGCACCTGAAGCAGAAAAAGAAGGGGAAACTTTCAAAGCTGTCAGGGAGGAATTGCTGGCCTACAGGAATTCTCCCCAAAAGGGAGAGCGAATGGAAATGGCCATGGCTTTGGGAAAGGCCGGCCTGCCAGAGGACTTGCCTGTATTGGTAGACCTGCTGGAAAACAAAAATCCTATTCTAGGGGATGGAGCACCGGGAAATGAGGGTTCTTTAAATGAGGTAAATGCTGACATCAGTGCCACAGCGGCATACAGCATATTGGCCATGGACCGGCGGCAGGAGTATACCCTGGCCTTGGGCGATTGGCTGATGGTGATTTTTTACCTGGCCGGCATGGTAGGTATTGGCTATTATTTTTCCAAGAAGAACAAAAATGAAAAGGACTACTATTTGGGTGGGGGAAAGATGAATCCCATTGCCGTGGGTTTGTCCCTTTTCGCTACTTTGTTAAGTTCCCTGACCTATCTATCTTTACCTGGGGAAATGGTAAAGTATGGACCTGTGATTTTTTCGGGGATTTTGGTATTTCCTCTGATCTACTATGTGGTGGGGTGGTTTTTGATCCCCAAGTTCATGAAATTACGGGTTACCAGTGCCTATGAGATCCTGGAGATTAATCTGGGAGTCAGTGTTCGGCTGCTTGCCACTTTCTTATTCCTTTCCCTGAGATTTCTATGGATGGGTACCATTATTTTTATTACCGTACATACGGCCATCCTTGCTATCTTCGGATTTGACCCGAAATATACCCTGTTGATCAGTATTTTACTGATGGCGATTACCATTTTTTATACCACTTTGGGTGGTTTAAAGGCAGTGGTTTTTACCGATGTGATCCAATCAGGGGTGCTGATGGGTGGGGCCATACTTACACTTCTGGTGGTAAGTTATACTTTCGGTTCTTTTACCGCCTGGGTTCCAGATGAGTGGTTGGGACACTGGGGGGAGTTAAAATTTGGACTGGATGCCATGGAGCGACTGACCATAGCCAATGCCCTTTTGACTACCTTTGTTTGGTATGTTGCCTCCTCTGGATCGGACCAGATGTCGATACAGCGTTTTTTGGCTACCGAAAATGTCCAGACTGCCCGGAAAACCTTTGGGATTTCGCTAATTACTACATTTGTGGTCCAAACCCTCCTGGGACTCGTAGGTTTGGCTGTACTGGCTTATTTTATCGCTTTCCCTCAGTATATGGACCCTGGAGAAACGGTAGCAACCCACGCCGACCAGTTGTTCCCCAAATTTATCCTGGTAGGACTTCCTATAGGCATTTCTGGTCTGGTGGCTGCAGGGATTCTGGCAGCGGCCATGTCCAGCCTCTCCTCAGGGCTGAACAGCACTTCTTCTGTGATTTCTGAAGACCTGATCAAAAGGTTTACCAAAAATTACAAAGCCCCAAAAAACCAAATGTCCAGTGTGCGCAACCTTTCTTTCTTTGTAGGTGTCTTTGCCCTTGTCCTCAGTGTATTGATCAGCAGGGTAGAAGGCAATCTTTACGATGTGATCGTCAAGGTGGTGAATTTGTTTGTTTCACCCTTGTTTGTCCTATTTTTTATGGCCTTGTTTGTTCCCTTTGCAACGGCCAGGGGTACATTTATTGGCGGGTTGTTCAGTGTAGCCGCAGCCGTGGCCATCTCCTTTTTTAAATTTATGGGCATAGAGGTGCTTTTTATCATGCCGGTTTCACTTATTGTTGGAATGGTTTTGGGTACCTTTTTCAGTTTTATCGACCACCGGATATTGGGAAACAAAGAGACCATGGACAAAAGAAGCAAGGCTGCAGCCATTTTCAAGGCCTCAAAGGAAATCCAACAATAGCTTATGTATGTACTGGAAAGGGGAGATGTACCAAAATTACCGGAAGCGTTAGGCTTGGGAAGCCTTACCTTTCCCAATATAGAGGTTTTGCCTTCCGGGCGTTGGCTCCTTGGCTTCAAGGCAGCGGATAAAAAAAAGGATGGCATAAAAATGCAGGCCATGATGACCTGGTCAGATGATTTTGGCAAAACCTGGGCTGCACCCTATGTACCATTTCAAATTCCTAAAATCAATGAGGTTCCCGGAAAAAGCCAAAGCCTGTATTTCCTCTCTCTGGGAGGCGAGAGGGTGTTAATGGTCATCAATTGGGTAGATTCCTCAGCTCCTCATTTGCCTTACTATGACACTCAGGATGAAAGCCTGAAAGATACCCGTATTTTTTATTCTTTTAGTGAAAATAATGGCCTGGATTGGTCGATTCTTCAATTAATGGATACCAGCATGCTGGGAGGGCCGGTGCCCCTGACCGGCCCTCCGATGAGATTGGGTGATGGCTCCCTGATTTGCCAGTTTGAAATCAATAAATACAAATCCGATCCTAAAAAATGGGTGCACCGGTCAGCCCTGCTATTTTCCGGGGATGAGGGAAAGACCTGGGGCGATCCCGTGCTTGTAACAAATTATCCGGACATGTATTATTGGGACCAGAGACCCAATGTTTTGGCCGATGGCTACACCCTGGTCAATTTTTTCTGGACCCTTGATGGCCGGAAAAATGCTTACCTTAATATCCACCGGTCCATCAGCAGGAATGGCGGAAGAAGTTGGACCTATCCTGAGGATACAGGGATTTACGGTCAACCGGGAAGGCCGGTGGAGATAATGGAAGGTAAGCTGGCCACCATCGATATCGACCGTACCAAAAACCCCACCATTACAGTCAGGATCAGCAGCGATGAGGGCAGGACCTTTGATGAAGACTTGGTGGTTTTTCAAGCCAGCCTTCCTCAGCAGGACAGCAGGTACATCAAGATGAATGATGCCTGGGCGGAAATGGCCCAATTTTCGGTGGGGCATCCCCATTTGGTTTACCTGGGTAAGGAGGAATTGCTGGCTTATTTTTACCAGGGGAGGCACCCTGACCATACAGGAATTTCTTATGTAAAAATTTCGATCAAATAATTGTGGATTTAAAAAGGCGATGAGCGGATAAAGTATGAAAGAGAAACAAAAAAACCCATACCGATGGGAGTTCACCGAAAATGACAGGTCCATCCTTGATACGATTTCGGATTTCATTCCGGCTCGGATTTTTGACAGTCATGCCCATATTTACCGATGCAATGACCTGAACCTGGATGCACCCGGTTTATGGACAGGAGGTCCGGAGGAAGTAGGCATTGGTGCATGGGAAGGCCAGGTAGGTCATTTCTTTCCCAAAGCCCGGCTTGAAGGAGGTATGTTTTTTCCGGCACCCTTGCCCAATGCAGACATAACGGCCTCTAATGCTTTCCTGACAGACCAATTGGACAGATATCCGGCATGCAGGGGCCTGGCACTTGTTACTCCAGGTATGGAGCCTACCGCAATAAAGGATATTTTGGCGCATCCCAGTGTGGTGGGGATCAAACCTTACCATGTTTACAGCAAAACCAAACCCACCTCAAATGCTGCCATAACAGATTTTTTACCGGAGCATTGGTGGGAATGGGCCCATGAGCAACAAGGGCTGATCATGTTGCACATCATGAAAGACACTGCCATAGCTGATCCCTCCAATCAAAAAATTATCCGACGGATGTGCTTGCGGTATACCGGGATGAAATTGGTCTTGGCCCATACTGCCCGCTCCTTTCATGCACCCAATGCTTACGGCTTAGAGGCTATCAGTGATTTGCCCAATATTTGGTTTGACATGTCAGGCATCTGTGAACCCGAACCCATCATGGCTGTATTGCATCATTTTGGACCCCGAAAGTTGCTTTGGGGAAGTGATTTTCCGGTTTCCTCCCTTCGGGGCAAAGTTGTAACCCTGGGGGATGGATTTATTTGGCTGGACCAGCAGTCTTGTGACTGGAAAAAGGCATGGGGTGATCCCACCCTGGTGGGCATCGAATCCCTCAGGGCATTGAAACAGGCCGGTGAACTCATGGGGCTAAATAAAAGCGACCGTGAACAAATCTTCTGCGACAACGGCATGCGCCTGCTTGGGTGCGCAGAAGAAAAGTCGGCTGTGAACCAGGCCTTGTACCGGCATGCGAAAACCCGGATTCCCGGTGGGGTGCAGCTGTTGAGCAAAAGACCGGAAAACATGGCTCCCGACAGCTGGCCCCCTTATTTCAGTGAAGCCAAGGGATGTGAGGTCTGGGATTTGGATGGAAAGCATTATTATGACTTTTCTACCAATGCGGTAGGCTCCTGCCTGCTGGGCTATGCCCATCCGGTGGTGAACGAGGCGGTCATCCGGCGCATTAGGCTGGGCAGCATGTGTTCCCTGAATCCACCTGAAGAAGTGGCCCTGGCTGATGAGCTTTGCCATTTGCATCCCTGGGCCGATCAGGCCAGGTTTGTAAGGGGAGGTGGTGAGGCTTGTGCGGTGGCCGTGCGGATAGCAAGGGCGACCACAGAGCGGTCTTTGGTGGGGATATGTGGTTATCATGGCTGGCAGGACTGGTACCTGGCGGCCAACCTGGGCACCTCTGATGCCTTAAAGGGGCATCTGCTTCCCGGCCTTGAGCCGGCAGGTGTACCCGAAGAATTGCGGGGCACCGCCTTCACCTTTCGCTATAATGATGCGGAAGGTTTTATGCAATTGATCAAAACATATGGTAACCGGCTGGCAGCGGTGGTCATGGAGCCGGCGAGGAATCAGGAACCCCTTCCCGGATTTTTGAAGTTGGTGCGGGAGCAGACGCAGAAGTATGGGATTATTTTGATTTTTGATGAAATCACCGCTGGCTGGAGGATGCATTTGGGAGGACTTCACCTGAAGTATGGGGTGGATCCCGATATGGCCCTTTTTGCCAAAGCCTTGGGCAACGGTTTTCCGATAGGAGCGGTGATCGGAAGGAAATGGGCTATGGATGGAGCACAGCGTTCTTTTATCAGCAGTACTTATTGGAGCGAAAGCATTGGACCTGTGGCGGGATTGGTCACGCTGGAGGAAATGAAAAAGCAGGACCTTCCCAAGCATTTGGCTGAAACTGGTGGAAAGGTTCAGCATCTTTGGAGAGAGCTGGGCAACAAATGGGGATTGCCTATAGAGGTTACTGGCTTTCCCTGTTTGGCCGGATTTCGATTTACCCATCCGGAGGGAGAGCGCTTTCGCACCCTGTTTACCCGGATGATGTTGGAGCAGGGCTTTCTGGCGGGAACCGCCTTTTACCCCAGCCTTGCCCATGGAGATCGGAAGGTAGAAAAGTATGGGATCGCTTTGGACAAGGTTTTTTCGGCCTTATCGGAAAGTCTGGCATCGGGCAGCTACCGCAACTTGGGGCGGGAGGAGGTGGCAAAAAGCGGCTTTTCCAGGTTGGTTTAAGATATAAGAGGACATTGCGGTATTTTATTTTTTGATTGAAGCAGACTCACTTCCTGCAAAACGAAGAAAAGAGCGGCAAACAGTGGGATTTTTATCCGAAATGATTAATTTGGCAAGGCAAAGACTTAGGTGCAATTGAGGATTTATAATAAAGCACCCCAAAGGTAAACAGATCCATCAGCAGTTTGTTGGATCTGTTTACTTTTGGTAATCAGAAATACAAGTTAGACTGCATTAAAATAACCACGTTCTTGTAAAACGTTATCTTTTGAGATAACTTTGTGAGTATGGTCAGGAAGATTATTTTTTACGAAAACCACTTTATGGAATTTTACCAACACCAAGATGAAAAGGTCAAAAGTAAGATTCAATATGTTTTTGAACTGATCAAGCAAGTGGAAAGGGTGCCCACGAAGTTCCTGGACCACCTTGAAAGTACTGATAGGCTTTATGAAGTAAGGGTGGAATATCAATCCAACATATACAGAATATTCTGCTGTTTTGATGAAGGAAGGTTGGTCGTTCTCTTCAACGGTTTCCAGAAGAAAACTCAAGAGACCCCAAAAAAAGAAATAAAGAAAGCTGAAAGGTTAATGAAGGAGTATTTCCAATCAAAAAAATAAAGTCATGAAAGATTATAAGGATATCAAAACATTCGATGAACTGATTGAATTGGAGCATGGAAAAATAGGAACTGAAAACCGGAATAAATATGAAGAGAATGCCCAAATGTTCATCGTAAGTGAAATGCTTAAAACAGCAAGAAAAGAGGCAAATCTCACTCAGGAACAGTTGGCAGAGAAAGCAGGAACAAAAAAGAGCTATATATCAAAACTGGAAAATGGAAAAGGAAACATACAATTATCAACATTGATCAGAATATTTGAACAAGGTCTTAATAAAAGAATTGGATTAACCTTTCTATAATTGAAAGAAAGGAAACGCACTCTAACATCACCTTGGATCCATCGGGCAGTTCCGGTAAAGATTTTATTTTGTATTTTTAAAAATATCCGGTCAGGGCAGAAAGGGTACGGCTCCGGAAGGACTCGCCGTCTCCAAGCTGAATCCCGTTGGGTGGCATTTGATATAACTGCATAATAATAAGCAAAATAGAATTTTGAGATTAGCGAGATTTAAAAAAGAGACTATCCCGATTTAATTAAAATATTTCAAGAATTCGCAGAATTCGAGAAACTTCTTGATAAGATGGTAAATTCAGTTAAACAAATGGAAGCAGAGTCAGACTATATTCACGGATTTGTTATACTTAATGAGAAGACAGAGATAATTGGATATGCTACCTACTTTTATGCCTACTATACGTGGATTGGGAAATCAATGTCTATGGATGATTGATTTATATGTAAAAAAGGGATTATCGGGGTAGAGGACTTGGAACAATGCAGATTAAGAAAGTGATTAAAAAGGCATAATCAGATAAATTCAATAAATTGAGATGGCAAGTATCTGAGTGGAATCAACCTGCGATAGATCTTTATAAATTTAGGAGCTACCGTTGATAGCGTTGAGTCTAATTGTGATTTGAATTTATCTTAAATTACAGTAAATTTGTAATAAAAAGACATGCCGAAATTATATGAATATTTAGGACTGATTATTCTTTTCTACTCACATGAACATGAGCCAATTCATGTGCATTGCAAGTTTCAAGGAAAAGAAAGCAAAGCAGAACTGATATTTGAAAACGGAAAATTTGTGTATGTTAGAATTACTGATGTTTCAGGAAAAGAACCTTTGGATTCTCAAAATTTGAAGAAGTTTAAAAAATTGGTTGAGATATATCGAGATGATATTGTTCGAAAATGGGTGGATTTCTTTGTATACAATAAACCAATAGAATCAGAACGGATAACGAAAAAACTTTAAGTCATGGTAGTATCAATTGATAAAGCGAATTATAAAGGAGATTATGTGATTAATCTTCGATTTTCGGATGGTTTGGAAAGAGATATTGATTTTAGCAGTTTTCTTAAAAACGCTAAAAATCCGATGACAAAGAAATATCTTGACAAGGAATTATTTAAATCATTCACAATAGATTATGGTGATTTGATTTGGAATGATTACGAAATGTGTTTTCCAATTTGGGATTTGCACGAAGGGAGAATATAAACGCCCTATAACACACGGTCATAAAACATTGGGGGCTAAGTGGTTATTCGAGCCTCGGTTCTCGCTTCAAAGTTCGCTGTACCTTGATAGTGAAGCGACTCCGTAACCCCCAACGATTTTATACCGCCATCCGATAGCGCATATTGATAAACCTTATTCACGAAACAATATTTTGAATATTGAAAACAGTAACTTTTAAGTTACATTTACGTTCATGGATAAAGAAAGGGAAGTCATAGCCTACCAAGAACTTTTTGAGAAAACAGACAGATAAAGTTCAAAACAAAATTTACAAGGTTATTGAGGCTATTGAGACCCTGGAAAGAGTACCTTAAACCTACCTTAAACCTATCAAGACCAAAAAAGGGTTGTTTGAAGCCCGTATTCAGTTGGGTTCAAACACCTGCCTTCCGGAAGGCAGGTTTGGAGGGTGTTTTGTTTTTTTGACGAAGGCCAGCTTGTTATTTTATTAAATGGCTTTCAAAAGAAATCACAAAAGACACCACCAAAGGAAATTGAAAAGGCGAGTAAGTTGATGGATCAATACTTTGCCGAAAAAGAATCAGAAAAAAAGAAAAGAACGAAGCTATGAATACTAAAAGCTGGAAAGACATAAAAGATGATGTGTATGGAATGAAAGGCACATCACGAAGAGACGAACTTGAAAGAGATTTTGAATCTTTTAAGATCGGTGTATTATTAAAGAAAGCCAGAGAGGATAAGAATTTGACGCAGGAGCAACTTGCAGAATTAGTAGATAAGAAAAGAACCTACATTTCAAGAGTCGAAAATAACGGAAGTAACCTGACACTAAAAACGCTCTTCGACATAGTAGAAAAAGGGTTGGGAGGGAAAGTCAAAATTTCCATTGAAGTGTGAGAACAAAAAATACGCACTATAACAACTAAGCTTTCGTTGCGTGCTTAGCACAGCCTGCCCCGATTCCTCGGGAAACAATGAAAACGCTGTTGGACTGCCTGCCCCGGCTTAACCGGGGGAACCGGTGAAGTACTTATGGGGTTTGGGTCGGGATTTTTTCAGTCGTTTGAGGTGTCAAGTCAGGTCAAAAAGAGAATGATCGATACCGGAATTCATTCAACATCAATTTGAATACCACCAAGGGAATTTCAAACCGTCAAGGATATTTATAATGCGTAGATTTAAACCACATCGTTGAAAATAGCGGACAAACCAAATTGTATTTAACCGGAGAAATCTCCCTGGAATGCGACAGGGTTTGAAAAACCAAGATTTTAGGATATTTTTACTTGGCAAGCTTTATAATATGAAATATGACCACAATTTTTGATAACAAGGTCCGTGAAGCTTTGATCTTGAGAATAAGCACCTTAAACGAATCTAAAAAGGCCAAATGGGGCAAAATGAATGTTTTTCAGATGGTTAGGCAATGACAACGTATTTCGACAACGGCACAATTGTTTATGGGCAGGGTGGTGATCTGGAATACTGAAAGAATACTATTCCCGGAAAGGGGAGCCCGGCTGGGCAAATTCGGGGTGACGGCAGTAAGTCCGGATGAAGCCTGGGTGACAGTATCGGAATGGGTGCAGCCCAAGGAGGTAGAAAAGTACGGCAGCGATGGCAGTATCTATTTGGCGAAAATTCACTGCAATAGCTGTAAGCATTCCGTTAAAAGTAGCCCGTCCGGGGCAGCTGAGCAGGCCTTGGGCCAGATCCTTGACACTGGCTTTGGTTTTTTTCTGTAAAAGCACTTGTACAGCGGTCAAAAATGGCATCAAATATGGATTTTAAGTTGACTTCGTCCTTAGTTTTTTTTAAGAACCGCCACGGCAGAATCACTTCTTCTTAACACCAGGTTTTGATGGTCGTCAATGAGCCATTCAACCTCTTCGCCAGCGGTAAATTCAATTGCCCGCGCAACGGCTGCCGGAAAATTCACATAGTACTGTTCGCTTTTTTGCCTTTTGATAAGCTGAACTTTGGTTTTATATCCCATATCTAGTTTTTTAACTAGATATAAATATCAGAAAAAAAGGCCATAAATCAAATTTTAAAGTCTTTTTTATTATTAATCTAGTAAATAGCCAAAGTCCAGGAGTAGGGGGCATTAATGCCCCCCAATTACTTACTATTTTGATAAATCGCCCAAGTTATTGGGTTTCATCCGGTGTATATTCCAAATCAAAATCCACTTGGGATGAATCCACTTCTAGTAGGTTGGCCACATCTATTTCAAGGACTTCTTCTCTCCGGACCAGTTCGATCACTACATCCATTTGTTGTTCAAACGGGGCATCATTGCTGTGAAGCTCATTGTAATGGTTCATTAATTCTTCATTATCATATTCGGCATACCTGTCTATTCTTTGTTCCTTGATGATTTCTTTCTGTTTTTTTATCAGGTTTTCTTTTCTCTCATCAATTTTTTTCTTGTAGGCGGCCATCATTTTTTCCAATTTTTCGCTCTCAGCAAAAGGTGTACTGCTCACGGTTATCGGCTCTGTCATCCCATCTATATGGACAACGGTCATCGTATCCATATTTTTTAAATGATACTCATCTCCCGTTTCAACATCAAGAATACGTTCTTCTTCGAAAATAAATCTTTCTTCGTCGTTCTTAGAACAAGAAGTAAGAAATAGTCCAACCAACGAAAATAAAACAAGTTTTCTCATAATAATTTATTTTTTTAATTTAGTGATTCAAGCAATTTTATGGAGCTCGAATATTTCTAAGGATTGTATCCAGTTAATCCTCCGGATTACAGAAAAGGGCATCTGAATGATTAGTACCCGCAAAAACCATGACAAAAACAGGTGTTTTGTCAATTTTTACAGGTATTATCTATAAAAATGCTGATTTGCTGTAATTAATAAAAAAAGAGCAGTAAAAAACTGCTCTACAAAAAAGAAATTTTGTGAAGTACTATGTCACTATTTTTGGTAAGTCACTGATTTAACGGCGTCTATGGTACGTTTTACATTGGGTAAAGTAACCTGAATATAAGCATGGGAATAGCTTAATGGAATGTCCATGGAATTCACCCTTAAAACAGGGGCATCTAAAAAATCAAAGGCATGCCGCTGAATGTTAAAGGCAAGGTCGGTAGAAATGGAGGCAACTGGATTGGCCTCTTCCAGGATGACACAACGGTTGGTTTTTTTTACGGATTCCAAGACGGTTTTATAATCGATGGGTTTTACAGTTCTTAAGTCAATTACTTCTGCATTGATTCCGTCCTTGGCCAATTCATCTGCGGCCTGGAAAGCAATTTTCATCATCTTTCCAAAGGAAATCAATGTAACATCATCTCCTTTTCTTTTGATCTCGGCCACACCAATAGGCAGCAGGTATTCCCCTTCCGGAACTTCCCCTTTATCGGCATACATTACTTCAGATTCCATGAATATTACCGGGTTGTCATCCCTGATAGATGCTTTGAGCAATCCTTTGGCATCATAGGGATTGGAAGGGACAACCACTTTTAACCCCGGTGTATTGGCAAACCAATTCTCGAAATTGGAAGAGTGGGTAGCACCCAATTGGCCGGCATTTCCTGTAGGTCCCCTAAATACAATAGGAACACTATATTGCCCGCCCGACATGGCCCGCATTTTTGCGGATGAATTGATGAGCTGATCCATAGCCACCAAAGAAAAATTAAATGTCATGAATTCTATGATTGGCCGCAAGCCATTCATGGCTGCCCCAACACCAAGTCCTGAAAATCCAAGTTCTGAGATCGGCGTATCAATAACACGATCCGGACCAAACTCATCCAACATCCCCTGGCTGGCTTTGTAGGCCCCATTATATTCTGCTACTTCTTCACCCATTAAGAACACGTTTTTATCGCGTCTCATTTCTTCGGACATAGCCTCCTTTATTGCGTCTCTGAATTGTATTTCTTTCATTTATACTCAAAATTTTCTTTGGCTGTAAAAATAGAAAGGAATCTTTCAATTACCAAGTTCAGTATTCTGGAAAGTAAACTTAAATAAATTTTATTCTATAGGTAGCTGCATCCCTTTCGCTTTCATCCAAACCCAATCCCACACCAATAAGGCAACTCCATTTGAATAACTTTTGTCCTCCATTCTCAATAATTGTAAGCAGTATTTCCCCCTAAGCTTGTTTCAGGGTGTATTCCTGTAACCTTTGGGATTTTCTCCGAAGGACACCTGGTGGGAATGGGCCAACATCCCGACAAAATTTGCCCAGATCATTCATCGAATTGAAAATCGACTGATAATCCAGGCAATAAAGTGAAAAATAATATCAAATTATTTCAATCAATTATTTGAAGGTGGTTCGGGAATCCAAGGGATGGTCCCGTATTAAAAAGGGTATTTTTTTTAAAAGCGCCTTCCTTTTTCGGATTAGTCATACAGGTTATTGTGCTTTTTTGTTTCTTTGTAGGGAAATGGTACCAAAGGTTTGAAGAAGAGTTATGTATATGAGACAGTTGTTGCTTAGACCGGGGGCTGAAGAGCTAAATTATGAAATTCGGGGGATTGTCAAAAAAGCCAGGATGATAGAAGAGCTGGGCTATGAAATCACCTGGGAAAACATCGGTGACCCCATACAGAAAAACAACACCATCCCTGAATGGATGAAGGAAATTGTGGCGGATTTGGTGCAGGATGATCACAGTTACGGTTATGCAGACAGCAAAGGTATGATGGCCACCCGAAGGTTTTTGGCGGATATTACCAATAAAAAAGGGGGGGTACAGATCAGTCCGGATGATATTCTCTTTTTCAACGGCCTGGGAGATGGCATAGCTAAGCTCTATCAGTTCCTGATGCCGACGGCAAGGATTATTGGACCGTCGCCGGCTTATTCCACCCACAGTTCTGCCGAAGCAGCCCATGCCAATACCCGGCCTATCACATACAACCTGGATCCGGAAAACAGTTGGTATCCCGATATGGATGATCTTTACAACAAAATTAAATATAATCCCTCTATCGTGGGGATCCTGATCATCAATCCCGATAACCCCACTGGTATGGTCTACCCCAGGGAAGTACTTGACCGCTTTGTGGAAATAGCCAGGGAATTTAATCTACTGTTGATTGCTGATGAAATTTACCAGAATATTACCTACAATGGCTATCAAGCCATCGGTTTATCTGAGATTTTAGGGAATGACCTTCCCGGCATTTCGCTTAAGGGTATTTCTAAGGAATTTCCCTGGCCGGGCTCACGATGTGGCTGGATGGAGTTTTACAATAAAAATATATCAGAGGAATTTACCAAGCTCTGTGTAACCCTTGAAAATGCAAAGATGATTGAGGTGTGCTCCACCACTTTGCCCCAACTCGCCATACCCAAAATCATGAGTCATCCTGAATACAAGGAATACCGGAGAAAGGCAAATGCTGAAATAGGCATCCGCAGTAGGATCATGGAAGAGGTACTTGGCAAAGTAAGAGGGATCAAATTCAATAAAACAAAAGGGGCATTTTACAATACTGTGATTTTTGAGGGAAACTTATTGGACGAAACCCAATCCCTTCCGATAGAAAATCCCACCATTCAAGGGTACCTGGAGGGCTGGCTGAATGAAAAGGAGATGCCCCATGACAAAAGGTTTGTGTATAATCTGTTGGCTTCCGAAAAAATCTGCGTAGTCCCGGTAAGTTCTTTTTGCTCTGACTTAAGGGGCTTCAGGGTCACCCTTCTGGAAGAAAATGAAGACGTCTTCAGGGATACTTTCGAAAGATTGGCCAGAAGCATTGAGACTTATTTGAAGTCCTCCAAAAAGATTCTTGTTAATTTCTAATCCACCCCCATTGAATTTTATGGCTTCGTGTTCCCTTGCGTTTTTCAGCTCTTGAACAGGCGCAGGAATGCTGTCATTTTCTTCCTCATGTTTTAATTCAGGCGATAGAAGATCCAAATCCGGCTGACCGGCGAGAACCCATGCGGTAAACCAAAAATCCGCAATCATTTTTATGGATTTTTGCATTTGGCGCTCTACCTGACCAGCAAGCATCTGGTGGTAGGCTTTGCTAAACGCCTTTGAATACACCCGGGTATTGATGCCATTCCTTTCTTCGTAACTGTATTTTTTGTCTGCGGGAAAACTCCGGGTCAGGTTCGCTTCAAAATTCAGCACACTGTCCAAAGCAAAGTGTGCCTGTCGGACGGCATGCCAGATTTCAACCTGAGGCTGATGTATGAATTTGGCCTTTCCCACAAAAAAATCATATCCTGTAGCGTATAATTCCGGCAGCCTGGTTTCCCAAAAGCCATGGATGCCATATTGCCCGGTAAACTGCCCATTGTAATTTCGTGTGGTGTGAAGGGGTACATTAATGTCACCCAGATAATGCCCCAAATCGGCTGCCAACCTGAGGATGGCATTTTTGTCTTTTTTTTCGAAGGCTTTGCTCAGTTGCAAAAATGTGAGGTAAGCATTCCAGGGAGCTATCCCCAAGGACCTTAGTGTGTCCTCCTCATATTCCTCCAGGGCCAGGGGCCAATACCTGGGCAATTTGAATACGGCGCTGTCCCCATAGGCATCCAGATCAATATAATGCTTTTCAGCTTCTCCCTTTACAGCATATCTCCTTTTGTCAGGATTGACGGCATTTTCGGAAATATATTTTAAGTTGCTTTTAAACAATACGATCATTTCGGGGGGAAGGGAGAAGACCGCCTGGCGGTTGATCAATTTGTGGGAATAAAAACCCCAGGAAAAACACCCGGTCGGAATTGAAAGGAGCAAAAGAAGAAAGTAATGCCATATTTTCATGGGAAGAGGAATAAATACCCCATGAATTTACTGAAAATTTATTAGGACCAAAAACCGCCCTTAAATTATTAATTTCTTTGCGACCAGGTGATAGGGGTGAAAATGCTCCTCAGCATGAGCTAAATACCAGGCTTGACCGCCACTTTATTTCAGTCCCATAATATTAGAATTGTTTTGCAGATTTAAATTAAATGCTTAAATTTGCACTCCATTGAAATCAGAAAATTAGTTTAATCATATAAAAAATGGCAAATCACAAATCGGCTCTAAAAAGAATTCGCTCAAATGAAGCAAAAAGGTTGAGAAATAAGTACCAAGCCAAAACAACCAGGACATTCATCAAAAGATTGAGAAATTCCGAAAAAAAGGATGAGGCGAATGATCTGTTGAAGAAAGTTACTTCCATGTTGGACAAAATGGCAAAGAAAAACATAATCCATAAAAATAACGCTGCCAATAAAAAGGCCAAATTGACCAAATTGGTGAATTCTCTTTAAGTCTTAATTGTCTGAGGATTTAAAACCTTGTCAAAACCGGCAAGGTTTTTTTTATGTTTATTTTTTTATATTTTTAGCAGCTCTAAACTTTTTGTAATATGGAGGAATATGCTTCAATAAGAATTTCTGCCTTGGCAGAAGAAGACAGACCCAGGGAAAAACTTCTTTTGAGGGGAAAATCCCATCTTTCTGATGCCGAATTGATTGCCATTTTGATAGGCTCCGGCACCAAATCTCTCAGTGCCGTGGACCTTTCCCGGCATATCCTTAAAAGTGTCGGCAATGACCTTTCACAACTGGCCAGGCTTTCAGTAAATGACTTGAAAAAATTCAGGGGGATAGGGGAGGCCAAGGCCATAAGTATCGTCAGTGCATTAGAGCTGGGAAGGAGAAGAAGAAACGCTGAACCACAAAAAAAGTATAAAATTTCCTCTTCCAGAGATGTATATGAACTAATGAGACAAGAGTTGTTGGATGAGACAGTGGAGTTTTTTTTCGTTTTGTTTTTAAATAGAAACAACCTCGTCATCAAGAAACAATTGATTAGCCAGGGGGGGACTTCAGCCACTATTGCCGATCCCAAGTTGATTTTTAAATATGCCATGGAAAGTTTGGCCAATGCCCTTATATTGGTTCATAATCATCCATCCGGCAATTTAAAACCATCAGATGCAGACGTTAATTTGACAAAAAAACTCTGCCTGGTAGGCAAAAATCTCGATCTTCCTGTTTTAGATCATGTTATATTCACAGATCTTGGCTATTTTAGCTTTGCAGACGAAGGAATGATTTAAAAAAAACATGGATAAAAAAAATGTGTTGTTGTTATTGGTGGGCTTAGTGGTCCTTGCCTCCTTGGTTTATACTTTTACCGGAACGGAGGATCCGGCCATATATAAAGAAAATATAGAAGCGGAAAGGGAAAGGCAATTCAAATTTTTAAAATACAATATGGAATCTCCCCTCACAGAAATTCAAAAGGAAGAATTGGATTCCTTATCGTTTTTTCCCATTGACATGGAATATAAAGTCCGGGCGAGAATGGTTCCTGTGGAAACCAGGGAAATCCAAGCCCTTCCCATGACCGATGGAAGTATCGAAAGATACATCCGACACTCCTTTGCCGAATTTGATTTAAAGGGAAAAACCGTAAAACTTTTACTTTTACAAGCAGAGGATGAAACGGACATGCGTAATTTTTTTCTGGCCTTTGCAGATGAAACCAGTGGGGATTTGAGTTATGGTGGAGGCAGGTATATTAACTTGAGACAGGATGGGCAAAGCACCATTACCATCGACTTTAATCTTGCTTATAATCCTTATTGCGCCTATAATCCGGATTTTGCATGTCCCATTCCGCCCAAAGAAAATATTCTCGAATTTCCTATCCGGGCAGGAGAAAAAAATTACGAATAATAAGCATTAAGTACATGGCAATTATTGTAAATTTGTGATTAAGTCAAAACTGGAAAAATGAAAATTTCGATCAATAGACTCAAAAATTATATACCTTTTGACCATTCCACCAAGGAAATTGCGGATTTGCTCACTTCCTCTGGATTGGAGGTGGAGGGAATTTCCACATTTGAATCTGTAAAAGGAAGCTTGGAAGGTGTGGTCATAGGAGAAGTCATAAGCTGTGAGCCACATCCAAATGCAGATAAACTTTGTCTGACCCAAGTTGACCTGGGAGGTGAAGTGGTCCCCATTGTCTGTGGTGCTCCCAATGTAGCCAAAGGACAAAAGGTGCCTGTTGCGAAAGTTGGAACTACCCTTTATGGCAATGATGGTATTGCTTTTGCAATTAAAAATGCGAAAATAAGAGGAGAGGTCTCCATGGGAATGATTTGTGCGGAAGATGAATTGGGACTGGGAAACGGTCATGATGGGATTTTGGTGCTGGATACAGAATTGCCCTCTGGTACCCCGGTCAGCATGCTTTTTGACATCCATAAAACAGATGTATTGGAAATAGGTCTTACACCTAACAGGGCTGATGCAGCCTCCCATCTAGGGGTAGCAAGGGACTTAAAAGCCCTTTTGAAAAAAGACCTTATCCTACCTGATGTTTCAGGATTTAAAGTGGACCATAAAAACAGGGAGATTAAAATAAAAGTGGAAAATCCGACTGATTGTCCAAGGTATGCCGGGCTGACCATATCCAATATCAGGGTAGGTCCTTCACCCAAATGGCTTCAGGATTACCTGAGGGCCCTGGGCCAGGAACCTATCAACAATATAGTAGACATTACCAATTTTATTCTCCATGATTTGGGACAACCCCTTCATGCTTTTGATGCGGATAAAATCAAGGGATCGCAAATTATCGTAAGGCGTTTGCCAAAGGGTACCTCTTTTACTACCCTGGATAAGAAAGAAAGGAAGCTTTCTGGAGAGGAATTGATGATCTGTGACCAGGCAGGGGGTTTGTGCATAGCCGGAGTAATGGGAGGGCTGGATTCGGGCGTCAGCAACGGCACCACGGCGATCTTCCTGGAAAGTGCCTGCTTTTCTCCCGATATCATCAGGAAGGGAGGATTGTTTCATGGGATCAAATCCGATGCCTCCTTCCGGTTTGAGCGGGGAACGGATCCCAACATGCCCGTATTTGCCTTGAAGAAAGCGGCCTTACTTATCAGGGAGATTGCAGGAGGCCAGATTAGTTCATCGGTCAACGACCATTACCCAAAACCTATAGAGGATTTTCATATTCCAGTTAAATTCAGCCACATCGACAGGCTTATTGGTAAAAAAATAGATAGAAGTGAAATCAAAGCCATATTAAACGGTCTTGAAATCATGCTGAAGGATGAAAGTGATTTGGGTTTTACGGCGGTGGTAAAGCCTTACCGGGTGGAAGTAACCAGAGAGGCAGATATCATCGAAGAGATCCTCAGGATTTATGGATTTGAAGCCATCAGTCTTCAGGAAAATTACCAATCTGAATTTTTGGCAGAACATCCAGAAAAGGACCTTAACAAGCTGCAATATAGGGTTTCAGAGTTGCTGTCAGGTATGGGGTATTTGGAAATCATCACCAATTCTCTTACCAAGGCCAGTTATGCCATGGAGTCGGAGTATTTGGAGCCTGAGCGAAGTGTGGAAATTTTGAACAAGCTCAGTGAGGATTTGGGCGTTTTGCGGCAAAGTCTTCTTTTTACGGGATTGGAAGTTTTGGCCCATAACATCAACCGCAGACAAAAAGACCTTAAGCTATTCGAATTTGGGTCGGTGTATGCCAAATCAGATAATGGCTTCAAGGAAGAAAAAAAATTGTCGGTTTTTTTAACCGGAAATGCTATCCAGGAGAACTGGATGCGCCCGGCCCATTTAGTTGGTTTTCCTGATCTTTATGCCGTAATAGAAAGTTTGTTGACCAAACTAAACATAGGCCTGCCTGAGGTGAACATGATAGAGGATGCTCCGTTTGAATTTGGACTGAAACTTTCCATTCATGATAAGACCATCGGAACAATTGGTCTTTTGCGTTCGGATATTACTTCCCAGGTGGAGATTAAAGAAGATGTTTTCTTTGCGGAGCTTTCCTGGGATCACCTGGCTAAAATTTCCAAAGGTCAGGAAAAATTTAGCGAAATCTCAAAATTCCCGGAAGTTAGAAGGGATTTGTCTTTGGTCATTGATCAGGGTGTCACCTTTGGTTTTTTAAACCAATTGGCCATTAAAGCCGGAGGAAAATTATTGAAAAGGATTGGTGTATTTGACGTCTACAAAGGCGAAAAACTGGAGGCTGGAAAAAAGGCTTATGCCTTGAGTTTTTACCTTCAGGACAACCAAAAAACCCTTACGGATAAGATCATAGATCAAACGATGAATAAATTGATCAAAGCGTTTGAGTCGGATGCCGGTGCATTTATTAGAAAATAAAAAATGAAGGTATACGAGGAGCTTCAAAAGCTGGAAAAGCTGTCAGAACAGGTTGAGCGGAGGTTACATTCACTCGAACAGGAAAATAATGACCTCAAAATTCAACTTTCCGCCTGTAAAGAGGAGATGAAGGAAAAGGAAGAAGCACTGGAACATTTTAAAAATCAAATTAAAATTACTAAAATTGTAAGGAACATACCGGTAG
>JBBDSB010000492.1:0-4179 GCA_040905205.1 Cyclobacteriaceae bacterium | reverse complement strand
GGGCATTGGTTCCACAGATTTTGAAAGCCATTGACTTTGATCTTAAAAACACGGTTTTTTCTTATATACCGAATACGGCAGAAACGGCTTTCTATGGAATGATTGAAGGGCTGGAAGACTATCTAAGTGCAAAAAGGAGGGAGGTGATGATTGAAGGTAAACCCCACCTTGGAGACTTGGAAGAGTTGTTGAATTTTAGACCAAGGGTTGAAAAATTGGTGAGTAAAGATGTGAAATTGAGAACATTTATTACCAATGACACGGATCGGGATATTATGGTTTCCAATGTTTATGATACTACTTATGAAGTAATTCGTTCGGGCGTGGATACCATAGTGGTCATTGATGACAGCATAGTGAGAGGCACAACTTTGGAAAAAAGTATCCTGACCACATTGGACAAATTAAAACCGAAAAGGATCATTATCGTCTCTTCTGCACCTCAAATTAGATTTCCGGATTGCTATGGAATTGATATGTCCAGAATGAAGGATTTTATAGCCTTCAGGGCGGCCGTTGCTTTGTTGAAAGACAGGAATATGGAATACCTTTTGGAGGAGGTTTATGAGAAATGTATCCAACATCCCCATGGCCAAATTAATTTTGTCAAAGAAATTTATGCCCCCTTTTCTGATCAGGAGATTTCTGATAAAATCGCCGAAATCATCACATCAGATCATATTGAGGCAATAGTTCATGTTACCTACCAGACGGTGACAAACCTTCATCTTTCCTGTCCGGGGCACAGTGGGGATTGGTATTTTACCGGCAATTTCCCCACTAGAGGTGGCGTACGTGTCGTAAACCATGCCTTTGTCAATTTTATGGAAGGGAAAGTGGTGCGGGCATATTAAATTAGAATTTTCCAGAATTTCGGAAGTTCACAAATGATATTAATCTTTCCCCCAGATTATGTTCCCATGAATACTAATTTTGGTTTAAATTAACTGACCCTCCTTAGGTAAAAATCCCTTAAAACATAGAAACCAGTTTCATTTATGATCGATATATCTTTATTGAAAACTATTTGTGAATTGCCGGGAGCTCCTGGTTTTGAAAAGAAAATCAGAGATTTTGTATTTGAAAAAGCCCAACCTTTGGTGGACGTGATCAGTATTGACAACCTGGGAAACGTCATTGCCGTGAAATATGGGAAACGTAATCCGGAGAAAAAAAGAGTCATGGTGGCAGCCCATATGGATGAAATTGGATTTATCGTGACCCATATTGATGACAATGGTTTTTTGAGGTTCCACACCCTTGGTGGATTTGATCCAAAAACCCTGACCGCCCAAAGGGTAATTGTACACGGTAAAAAGGACCTTATAGGTGTAATGGGAAGTAAGCCCATTCATGTGATGACACAAGAAGAAAAATCCAAAATGCCTAAATTGTCAGATTATTTCATCGATATGGGCATGGGTAAAGAAGAGGTGGAACCATACATTCAAGTGGGGGATCCCATTACACGGGAAAGAGAACTGATAGAAATGGGGGATTGTGTCAACTGTAAATCCATTGACAACAGGGTAGCTGTTTTTATTTTATTGGAGACCTTAAAAGAGCTTCAAGAACCGGCATATGATGTTTATGCCACTTTTACGGTACAGGAAGAAGTAGGCCTCAGGGGAGCATTGGTTTCAGCCCATCATATCAACCCGGATTTTGGTATTGCGTTGGATACCACCATCGCATTTGATTTGCCCGGAGCAGCAGCCCATGAAAAAATCACAGAACTGGGTAAAGGGACCGCCATAAAAATCATGGATGCCTCCACCATCTGTGATTACAGAATGGTCGAATTTATGAAACAGACGGCAATCCGTAACCAAATCAAATACCAAACCGAAATTCTTACTGCAGGTGGAACGGATACTGCGGGCGTGCAGAGAATGGGAAAGCAAGGGGCTATTGCCGGTGCCATTTCCATACCTACCAGACACCTTCATCAGGTGATTGAAATGGCACATAAAGAGGATGTGGCAGCCAGTATCCAACTATTAAAAGCCTGCCTAGAGGAATTGGATGGATATGATTGGAAGCATTGATATACAGATAATCAGGGCTTTATCTTCTTTTTGGCCGATTTTTTCATCAGGTACTTCCGCAAATCATCATAGCCAAGGTGCTCCTGATTGCTGAGGGAAATGGAATATTTGTCAGAAAAAACCAGAATGAGCTGTTTGAAAACTTTTTTGTTGGCTTTTATCTCTTCCTCCTGCCAGGCTAGCAATTCATGAAGGGTATATTTTTTCCGGAGGCCTTTTAGCGGCACCCAAACTTCTATTTTTTCCTTTCCTGCGAAAAGATATTTAAACCCCGCCATCATTTTGACAAGAATCAATAAGAGTACCACAGTAATGAAAGAACAGGCAATAAGGTAGAAAAAAAGCCCAAAGGTTTGGTGATGATAGAAATCATACAGAAAGTAACTCAATCCTGCGATCAAAATGACGACAACCAAGCCCAGGGATATATAGGTGCTTTTTTTAGGTTTGCAAATGATCATTTTTTTTATATAATTCTAGGAGTTTATTCTTTGAAAAGATAATTAATTCTTCAAAAAACCTTTCAAATATATCTTCAAAATAATCGTGGTGCTTTTCAAGGTAAATCGGTGCCTTTTCAATTTTGGAATCAAAGGAGGTACGGTAAGAGAGACCGGTAAAAGACCGCTGAATGCCCTCCATGGTCCCGTAGGAGGCCAACCAGTTTTCTTTTTTCATGAACGTAAAGGTGTAAAGGAACTTTTCCGGAAGAATTTCCCGGTATTGTTCGAGAACCGCATAAACCTTTTCGGTATAGGCCAGGATTGGCCTATCATCATATTTATTCCAGTTTTTAGATAAAAAGTAATCAAAATACATATCTGTGACGACCAAAGAATACCGATAAAATATGGGCTTTAATAGGTCTTGGGCTTCTTTTACCAAGGGATGCCGGTCCGTAAAGGCATCGATTTCACGATGGAGTAATATTCCGATGATAATTTCCCTTTCAAAATTTTCTTCAAGGTTTCCCCTAACAAAATCGCCGATAAAATTACCAACCAATACTTTCTGATTGTCAAATGACAAATATGCATGTGCAAGAAAATTCACTCAGACTTTAACAATTTTTTAAAACAGAAAGGATTTTTCCTTATTCTTACGATCCCTTTCAATAAACCAAATGGCAAATATAAGAGAAGAATTATTATATACCATAGAACTTTTACGGGCAGAGCGTAAAGAAGATTTGATTCAATTCCAACAACTCAGTTACCGGAAATCAATAAAAGAAAAAAAGGAATCCGGAATATGTTGGTATCCGGTCACTATGATGAAGGTAAAGTGGGCTTTTTCTGATAAAGTGATTATAGAATTGGAAAAGCCGGATGAATCTCAAAATGATGGGTTTCAATCCGGTAAAACCGTGGCTTTTTTTTCAAATGCAGGGGAAAATGATATTCAGACTAGCTATATCAACGGGGTGATCAACTCGGTAGGGCGTAAAAAAATGATCATTAGTCTTCATACATCCACAATTCCCGATTGGGTAAATGAAGGAAAGTTGGGTGTAGAGTTGACCTTTGATGAAACAGGTTACCGGATCATGGAGGAGACCATAACCACTGTAGCCAATGCCAGCGGGAACCGCCTATCGGATCTCCGCAACAAACTTCTTGGTGTAGATAAGGTGATTTTCCACCCTGTGCCTTATCAGGAAAACGCTAAACTGAACAGGGGGCAGAATGAGGCATTAGGGAAGGTACTGGCTGCGGTAGACCTTGCCATTATCCACGGCCCACCCGGCACGGGTAAAACCACCACTTTGATTCAGGCAGTATTGGATTGCCTTAAAAAATACCCACAGGTAATGGTTTGTGCACCAAGCAATGCCGCTGTGGATTTACTTGTTGAAAAGTTAATGCAGGAAGGGGTGGATGTATTGCGTTTGGGTCATCCTGCCCGGGTGGATGATAGCATTATTTCCCAAACTCTTGATGCTAAAATAGTAGTGCATCCAAGTTACAAAGACTACAAAAAACTTAAATTTTCCTCAGAGGAATGCAGAAGAGCTTCCAAAAAGTTCAAAAGGAATTTTGGACCTGCCGAAAGATCCCAAAAAAAATCCCTGGCAATAGAGGCAAAAAAAATCGAAAGGGATGCTGAAAACCTATACCGTTACATGCTTAAT
>JBBDSB010000491.1:0-4187 GCA_040905205.1 Cyclobacteriaceae bacterium | reverse complement strand
GGGTGCCCATGTCAGCTTGAGAATTTTTTCCATAAATAGAGGAAAAGTGTCAGCAGAATACTGATCAGAATGCTGGTTCCCAAGGGGAAATAGAATGTAAAATTTTTCTTTTTGAAAACCATATCCCCAGGCAGGCCCTTGATTCCAGGAAATTTATCCATGCCCCAAACCAACAAGCCTATGGCCAAAAGGAACAGTCCGGTAAAAATCAGTATTTTTGCAAGTCCCGGTAAACTATTTTCCATAATCCAAAAATAATGAATTCGAAAGGAATACTCTATCTTATACCCAATGTTTTATCACCTGATACGGCATTGAAAGTCATTGCCCCTGCTGTTAAGGAGGTGATTTCTCAAACCAGCTATTTTTTGGTGGAGGACCTCCGGACAGCAAGACGATATATTAGCAGCCTAAAGCTGGGCGTAGATCTGGAGAAGGTGAGGATGGAAGTTTTGGATAAAAAGACCCCAGCACATGAAGTTGAAAAATTGATGGAACCGGTGTTAAGGGGTGAAAATGCCGGTATTGTTTCGGATGCAGGTTGCCCGGGAATTGCAGATCCGGGAGCCATGGCCGTTGCTTATGCCCAAAAAAAGGACATACAGGTAGTACCTTTGGCAGGCCCTTCCTCCATGTTTCTTGCGTTGATGGGATCAGGGTTAAACGGCCAATCGTTTTCTTTTGGTGGGTATTTACCCATAGACCGGAAGGAAAGGATTGCTGCCATCAAAAGCTTGGAAGAGCAGTCTAAGCGGAACAATAGTACCCAAATGTTTATGGAAACTCCTTTCAGGAACCGAAAATTGATGGAGGACCTGTTGCATCATCTTCAACCTGAAACCCTCCTTTGTGTGGCAAGCAACCTAACGGGCCAAGGTGAATTTTTAAAAACAAAACGGGTGTTGGACTGGAGAAAGTCAGTGCCCAACCTGCATAAAATCCCGACGGTCTTTTTGTTGTTGGTAGAAAGGTAAATGGAAAGGCAATCGGATTTAAGGTTTTTTCCTGAAATCAGGTCGAATTCAGTTAGAATAAAATAGGGTTAAACGCCCTAAAACCCTTAATAAATACACTCATGCATGGGGGGCAAAAAAATAATCGCCACGAATGCACGAATGATAAGTGTTTTAAAATAACCTGGGATTTGGGGTAAGATCGTCTTAAAATGGAGCCTGTTACAGGAAAGTGCAGGATGGATAGCGTGCAAGGTCATTGTAATTTTATTCAAGTTTTATTGAGAAATGGATAACCATTTGGATAAAGCCTTTGCCATCAAAAGGGAAACATTAGGATCATAAAACTGGTAGAATACCTTTTGATGCTTATCTTTATGGAATGGAGCAAACAGTAGCTCCATTTATTTTGTTTATTCCTAGAAAACCTGCCGTAAATGAAAGTTGGATTGTTTATTCCTTGTTATGTGGATCAATTTTATCCAGATGTTGCCATTTCTACCCTTGAACTTTTGGAGAAATTTGATGTGGATGTGGAGTATCCGATGAACCAAACCTGTTGTGGACAACCAATGGCCAATTCGGGTTATGAAATTTACGGCAAGGGTTCAGCCGATCTTTTCAATAAAAATTTCAGCAAATATGAAATTATTGTTTCCCCCTCAGGTAGCTGTGCCCTTCATGCCAAAGAACATATCCTTGCCAATGGAGGACCAAAAATATATGAGTTGTGTGAGTTTCTTACCGATGTTCTCCAAATAGGAGCCATAGATTCCAGCTTTCCCTACAAGGTTGGTCTTCATGCCAGCTGTCATGGCCTCCGGGGTTTAAGACTGGCCAAGCCTTCTGAAATAGTAGGCCCGGATTTTAATAAGCCATTAAGTTTATTGGAAAAGGTAAAGGACATTGAAGTGGTTGCGCTCGAAAGAAAAGATGAATGCTGCGGTTTCGGAGGTACATTTGCCGTTTTTGAAGAAGCCGTATCGGTAAGCATGGGGAATGATCGGATAGAAGATCACCGAAGTCATGGGGTAGAAATAATTACAGCTGCGGACATGTCCTGCCTGATGCACCTCGAGGGCTTGCTTTCCCGACAGAAAAGTCCGATCAAGGTCATGCACATAGCTGAAATCCTTAATGGTAATTTCCCTAAAACCAACGTAAATAACGATTTGAAATGAAACCAATTACCACGCATGCACAGGCTGCAGAAGAATTTCTTAAAGATGGGGAAAGGAGTCATTGGCACGATGATACCCTATGGCATGTAAGAACTAAAAGAGACACCGCGGCACAGAAATTGCCGGAATGGGAACAACTCAGAACCCTGGCCTCTCAGATAAAAGATCATGTGCTTTCCAATTTGGATACCCTGCTGATCCAATTTGAAGAAAATGCGATAAAAAACGGCATTGAAGTTTTATGGGCCAAAGATGCTCAGGAGCACAACAACCATATTTACAGGATCCTTCAGGAAAACCAGGTAAAAAAGCTGGTAAAAAGCAAATCAATATTAACTGAAGAGTGTGGGCTCAATCATTTTTTGGAAGATAAAGGCTATGATGTGGTAGACACTGATTTGGGTGAACGGATTATTCAATTCAACAAACAAGTCCCCAGTCATATTGTGATGCCTGCCATTCACCTAAAAAAGAAGGAAATTGGGGAAATATTTCATCAACACCTCGGTACCGAAGAGGGAGCAGATGATCCCAAATACCTGACAGAGGCAGCCAGACAACACCTTCGGCAAAAATTTGTTCAGGCTCATGCAGCCATTACCGGCGTTAACTTCGGGATAGCTGAAACTGGAGGATTTGTGGTTTGTACCAATGAGGGCAATGCGGATATGGGCACCCATCTAGCTGATATTCATATCGCCTGCATGGGTATAGAGAAGCTTATTCCCCGGGCCGCTGATTTGGGGGTGTATCTAAGGTTATTGGCAAGAAGTGCCACAGGGCAAAGTATAACCAATTACACCTCCCATTTTCATCGGCCAAGGAAAGATAAAAAAATGTACCTCATCCTGGTAGACAATGGAAGAACCGATCAGCTTGGAAGAGAAGATTTCAGAAATTCCCTAAAATGTATCCGATGTGGGGCATGTATGAATACCTGTCCCATTTATAGAAGGAGCAGTGGGTTCAGTTATCATGCCACCGTCCCCGGCCCAATAGGATCAATTCTTTCCCCTGGAATGGATTTAAAAAAACACAGCACCCTTCCCTTTGCCTCCACACTTTGCGGATCATGTTCCGATGTTTGCCCGGTGAAAATCAATATTCATGAGCAACTTTACAAATGGCGGCAGGTCATTACCAAAGAGGGGCCAGCCCAAAATTCAAAAAAGTGGGCCATGCGTTTTGGTGGGAAAGTAATGTCAAAACCCCGATTATTTGATTTTATGGGCAAAATGGCAAGAAAATCCCTTAGCATCAGTCCCAGGGGTATGGTTTACAATGGCCTAAATGTATGGGGAAAACAAAGGGACCTTCCTGATGCTCCTAATGATAGTTTCAAAGATTGGTACAGAAAGAACAGGAAAAATGGAAAGTAAAGATAGTATTCTTGCGGTCATCAAAAAGAACAAACCGGAGGCAAATCCTCTGCCCGTTTTACCGGAGTTTTCCTTTGAGGACAACCTGATCAAACAATTTCAGGAGAGCTTGACCCTAAATGGAGGAAAGTCGGTGGTTGTAGGAGATTTACAGGAAGTGGTAGAACATCTCAACAAAAATTTCAGAGAGACCCAAATGTTGATCTCCCTGGTGGAAGGGGTGGACGGCAATTATGATATTTCCATGGCAGAAGATCCTCATGACCTGGAACATGTGGAAGTTGCCATTTTAGAGGGGATTTGGGGCGTAGCAGAAAATGCCGCCATATGGCTTCCTGAAGAAAACCTTATTCACAGGGTGCTGCCATTTATTGCCCAGCACCTTATTGTCTTGTTAAAGAAAAGCAGGGTGATGGGCAATATGCATGAGGTATATAAAGCCATTGATGTTGCGGCTTCTGGTTATGGCGTATTTATTGCAGGCCCATCCAAAACCGCAGATATAGAGCAGTCCCTGATTATAGGGGCACATGGGCCCAGAAGCATGACGGTATTTTTACTCGATGATTAAATATATTGTAACCGGAGTTCGATTATAAAATAATACGAATTATGGGTGCTATTCCTTTCCTAAGCAAATGGGCAATTTCCTGATAACGCTAAGCATCTAAGAA
>JBBDSB010000490.1:81884-100533 GCA_040905205.1 Cyclobacteriaceae bacterium | reverse complement strand
TGGAGGAAATGGTAGAGCTGATCCGGGGAAAAGTATTCAGGCAAGCCGCAGCACCTCGAGTAATCCACCAACGGATTGCCGGAAATGTATTCGTGGCTTTCTCTATTTATCTTAAAGGGAAAAAATGTGAGGCATTTATAGCCCCCTTTGATGTCCGACTCCCTGTTGCCTTCAAAAAAAATGAAGATATTGACACCGTGGTGCAACCGGACATTTGTGTCATCTGTGATCCGGACAAATTGGATGAGGCTGGATGTCTCGGTGCACCTGACCTCATTGTAGAAATTCTATCTCCGGGAAACAACAAAAAGGAGCTCCAAAATAAGTATGAAGTATATGAGGAAGCAGGGGTTCGGGAATATTGGGTAATTCATCCAAATGAATGTACACTGCTCGTCTATACCTTGAGAGATGGATGGTATAAGGCTTCCAGGATTTTTACCCATGGCGACAGGGTGGCCTCCCAGGCAGTTGCCGGATTTGTATTGGATCTGGAGGAGGTTTTTAGGGATATGATTTGATGGGCAATTAATATAGAATCACATACTTGTACTGAAATATCAGCTTATTTTGCGATAATGTTATACTTGTCAGTATTATCTAAGTTCAACATTTGGAAAATTTGATAATTACTGGTAATTAGCATATGCAATTGTCATTTTCCGAATTTGCGATCCTATAAAACCCATAATGATCTGAAGTTATTGGAATTGGTAAGGGACTGGGAAGACCAAAGGGCCTTCGAAGAACTTTATCAGCGCTATTTTGATCCGGTATTCCGGTTTGTATTTAAAGTCATGCAGGACAGGGAAACGGCAGAGGATCTGGTCCAGAATATTTTTATGGGCTTTTGGAAAAAGCCCCCATTACTGAGCATTTCCGAATTGCGGCCCTATTTGTTTGGTGCGGCCCGAAACCAGATAGCCAAGGAAATTCGCAGAAATAAATGGAACAAAGCCCAGTTGGATTACTTGGAGGATATTTTGGGTTCCAATTGTACAGAAGAGTACCTGGCAGCCAAGGAAACAAGCAGCCGGATAGTTTTGGCCATTCACCGTCTTCCACAAAAGTGCCGCCATGTTTTTGAACTGAGCAGGTTCAACTATCTTTCCAATAAGGAAATTGCAGCCAAGTTGGGCATTTCTGTTTTTACAGTTGAAAATCATATTAAAAAAGCCCTTATCCACCTGCGGCAGTCATTGGAGTTGCTGCTTTTTGTTTTTTCATCCTGTATTTCGATTTAAAAATTTAACATGATACAATTTATTGCCGTTGCTGGGCAAACACAGGGCCCAATTGAATTGTCAATTTGGTTAAATTAATTTTCAAATCAATTAAAATGTATTTTAAAATATAAAAAAAGTAATTAAAATATATTTGTATGCTCAATCGCTTAATATTTTCTAAAAATCAATCCTGATATTTTGGATTTAAGGTTGGTGGTAGGATTTTAAAAGGGCTGGTATTTTATAAGAAAGTTGCAGGAATATCGATTTAGATACCTCACCCAGCACTCGATACTTTCCCAAGATCCACTGAAGGGGACATATCGCAAACCATAAGCACCGTCCCTGGATTCAAATCGGTGGTGAAAACCGTTTTGGCTGAAACCAAATGAGAATCATTATTTTCATTCGCTATATTCCATACCTAACGGTACGGTGGGGAATCGGATCCCGATTTTATCCTACCCACATCTGGTCCCTAAGGGACCGCTCTCAGGTAACGAGTCAATATATTAAACCTACCCTTTGCCCCATCGGCAACTTATCCGTAGCCAGGGGTTTCAACCCCTGATTTTGAGATAACAATTAAAATTGTTTTGGCCTGATAAATCCCAAAAGGGACAAATCCCTCCAGCCAAAACCCCCTTTCGCAAATGGTCTCTTACATATAAATCGCCCTTCCGCCATTTTATAACACACATCAATTTGATTTATACCCCTCCAAATTAAAAACCTATTCAAACCCCATCATGCCGAAATTCAATAGCCAGGGGTTTCAACCCCTGGTTTTGAGGTAGAAAATAAAAATGTTTTGGCCTTGTGCATTTCAAAGGGACAAATCCCGCCAGCCAAAACCCCATTTCGCAATTGGCATCCAACAACAACACCCCTTTTTTCAACCGGTTAAATTAAATTTCATGCTAATCAGGAATCATCCCTCCCCCTTCCTTTTTTTAGGAGTTAGGAGGGGGTCAGGGGGGAGATCAAGACATCCACCTTATAAAACCCGCTCCAAAAGTTTTAATCTTTTTTAATATCCAATAGCTGATCCACCGGATTTTGGGTACTTACCCTTAGGTACTACTTGGAAAACCAAATGAAAAACTATCCTTTATTCCAAGCCGCAAGGAAATTCCTTTCTTCAGCATCCTCTGAAAAAGAAAAGCAGGATTTTGAAGATTTGCTGGATGAACTGGCCAATAGGGGGCCGTCACCGGACAAGGGTTCGATGGATCAGGCACGCGAAAAAGTGTTGGCAAACCTGGAAAATTTCAGGGACAGGGCCATTAAAAGCCAACAAGCTTTCATGGTGATCAAAAGGTATGCTGCAGTATTGTTGGTTTTGGGATTAATCGGACTTGCCTATTATCAGGTACAGGATTCCACCCAAAAACTGCCCCCCATGATTTCCAAAGTCACCAAGACGGGTATGCGGTCCACCCTGACCCTGGGCGACGGCAGTATGGTCCGACTCAATGAAAACAGCAGCCTGGAATTTCCCGAATATTTTGATCATGAAATCAGAAAAGTGGTTTTGAAAGGTGAGGCCTTCTTTGATATCAAAGCAGATGCGATAAGGCCTTTTGTGGTGGTGACCAACCAGTCTGAAGTCACGGTATTGGGTACTTCTTTCAATATCAATACCCACAATGCCACCGAGGTGACGGTGGCAAGTGGAAAGGTAAAAGTTGAAGATTTGCAATCCCTGGAACAGGCACGGCTTTTGCCCGGCCAACAGGCTGTTATGGATGGCAAGGCCATCAGCATCAATGAGGTGAACCCGGAGTATTTTATGGGATGGCATACCAGGAAACTCTCCTTTGGAGAAGAGCCGGTGGAAAAAGTATTTGAAATTCTGGAAAGGGCTTACGGGGTGGACATTCAAACCACATTTTCAGGCCAAAAACCCCAATGCCTGATCACAGGGAACTATGAGGGAGAAAGGATAGAGACCATCCTGAGGGGAATGAAGCACCTGCTTGAATTTGATTACCAAACGGATATCCGTACAAAAACCATATCCATAAATAACATACAGTGTAAATAAAAAACAATGCATATGATAAATCCCTAAAAAGAAAAAGATCCAGCCACTGCGGCAACAGTGCTGGATCAAGCCCAAATTCCAATCAATTAATGAACTCGAAAAGAATTTAAAGCAATCAAAATTATGGAAATTAATTTACTAAAACTATTGATTATGGCATCAAAGAGGCTCCTATATGCCTTTCTTGTTCAGGTGATTGCAATGCAGTTTATCCTTGCGACACCCTCCAACAGTCAAAACCTGGAAGATGTCAGCATTAGCATTCAGGTGGAATCCCACACTTTGAAAAAAGTACTGGAAATCATTGAAGAAAAGACCGTATTTACCTTTACCTATAACCAAAAAGTAGCCAGGAACAACCAGCGTTTTACTTTTTCTTATGAGGACAGCAATGTCAAAGAAGTGCTTCAATATTTGGCCCAGGGGACGGATTTTGAATTCAAAAGACTGAATAATACGATTTATGTAGCACCAGGCCGTTTAAAGCCGGGGCAATTGAAAGAAAAGTCCGAAAGGCATGAGGGAAAAGTCATCGAAACGCTGGATGCCATAGAAATCAGTGGTAAAGTTACCGATGAAAATGGAATCCCCATTCCCGGCGCTACCGTTGTTGTAGAAGGGACCAATTCAGGTACGGTAACAGATATCGAAGGAGAATTTTCCATAGAAGCGGATGTTGGAGCAGTCATTTTAATCTCCTATATTGGTTATCAGTCCCAAAGATTAACTGTTGGCAATCAATCTTCCTTGGAGATTACCCTTTTGGAAGACCTTTCTTCTTTGGAAGAAGTGGTGGTAGTGGGGTATGGAGCAGTGAGGAAAAGGGATCTTACCGGAGCCATTGCGAGTGTGGATATTGAACAACAGAATGAACTTCCCAATGTAAGTTTGTTGCAGTCTTTACAGGGAAGAATTCCTGGACTCAATGTGGGGGCAATCACTCGATCCGGCCAGGATCCTAGGATTGAAGTCAGGGGTCAAAACACCCTTTCCAGCAGTGCGGGGGATAATGCCCCATTGATAGTACTCGATGGGATCATTTACAGGGGCAATATTATCGATATCAATCCCGCTCAAATCCAATCGGTAGAAGTGCTGAAAGATGGGAGTGCTGCAGCTATTTATGGTTCTCAAGCTGCTAATGGTGTGATCCTGCTAACCTCTAAAAAAGGTGTTGAAATAGGAAAACCCATTATCAACTACTCAGGGCAATATACCCTTCAGGTACCGACAAAAAATATCAGACCCAGGAATACGGCTGAAAACAAAGCTTTTTTACCGGATGTTTTTTGGGAGCAGAGCCGATTAGCCCCCGATTATCTGGAACCCAATCCAGATTTTATTGTGACACCATTTTTGAAAACCCAACAAATTTCGGAAGGATATCAGAACGACAGGGATAACGATTGGTGGGGTATGTTCACCGGAGACGGACATATTCAAACACATGATCTAAGTATACGGGGAAGAACAGCCAATTCAGGTTATTTTGTTGCAGCGGGAATAACGGATCAGAAAGGCTTTATTAAAAACGACCTGTATAACAGGATCAATATCACTGCTAATTTTGACACCAAAATCACGGATTGGTTAAACTTTGGTATGGAAACGTTCTTGACCTCAAGCGACTACTCTGGAGTTTCTCCGGGGGTCGGTACCGTTTTTCATCTGCAGCCATTTGCTCCCATTTACGATAGTGAGGGGAATTACGAATTACAGCCGGAAGCTGGTTTGAATCCCTTTCTTCAAACTCAGATTGATGACGAAGATAAAAGATTGAATCTATTTGGGAATTTCCATTTTGATGTAAAACTTCCCTTCCTTCCTGGCTTTAATTACCGGGTTAATTATGGACACAACTACAGAAACAATACCCATAATCAATTTAACCCATGGGGGGCCAACTTTACTGGATCGGGATTTAAAAATGCAAACCACTATTACAGTTATATTTTGGATAACATTTTCAGTTATGATAAAACCTTTGGAGATGACCATCGGTTGAGCCTGACATTTCTTTACGGGGTGGAAAAAATCCAAACCAGTTATACCAATGCTTCAGCGCAAAACTTTGCCAATGCTACCCTGGGCTATTACAGGATGCAGGCAGGGGATCCTTCCCTGAATATCATTAACTCGGGTGGGGAAGAAGAGTCGAGTCTCTACAATATGGGCAGAGTCCTCTATGGTTATAAAGACCGTTATCTCATTACGGCCACCATCAGAAGAGATGGATTTTCAGGTTTTGGTGCCAACAATAAATTCGGAATATTCCCCTCCGTTGCCTTTGGCTGGGTATTAAGTGAAGAAGGTTTTTTCAATAACAACCTGATAGAATTCCTTAAGGTAAGGGCATCTTATGGACAGACAGCAAGGAGAGGTGTGGGAAGGTATGAAACCCAGGCAAGAATGAACGCTGCCCCCAGCAGGGTGTTTGGAGACGGGGGATCGGCCACTATTGGACAGTGGATTACCACCATGGCAAATCCAAATTTGGCCTGGGAGACTACGACCGGACTTAATTTAGGGGTTGATTTTGATATGTTAAATTCCCGATTGTTTGGAAACATTGAATATTACAACAACAATACCGAGGATATTCTTTACAACATCCAAATTCCGCAAGCTACTGGTTTTTCCAATATTGCTACTAATATCGGGAAAGTTTTTAATCAAGGGGTCGAATTTTCCTTAACTGGGGAATTGGTTAGAGCTGGGGATTTTTCTTGGCAATCCACCCTTAATTTCTCCAGAAACAGAAACGAAATTAAGTCTATTTTGGGAGTAGATAATAACAATGATGGAATGGAAGATGATATTGTTACCAACCAGCTTTTTATTGGAGAGCCTCAAAATGTTGTATTCGATTATGAGGTAGTCGGTATGTGGCAGCTGGAGGATGAGGTCCCACAGGGATTTTTCCCAGGCAACTATCGCCTGAACGACGTGGATGAAGATGGCATCATATCACCCAATGACCGGAAAATTTTGGGATACAGGGACCCCTCCTATAGGTTGGGTTTTGCCAATACCTTGCGCTATAAAAATTTATCCTTGTATGTATTTGTTAACTCCATTCAGGGAGGTAGCGATTTTTATTATGGGGATGGAAGTCCCTATGCTTCAGGGGCATTGTTTAAACGGGATCAACTTACATACTTAAATGCCATGCCTTTTGATTATTGGATGCCTGAAAACCCCAATGCCAAATACAGAAGGTTGGATTTGCCCTCAAGTTTCGTAGGCAGGCCATATGATCAAAGGAGTTTTGTAAGACTTCAGGACATTTCATTGGCCTATAGTTTTGATCCGGGAATCCTGGAAAAATGGAGCATCAGCAATTTGAAGGTAAACCTAAGCGCAAAAAACCTGGTAACCTTAACGAAATGGGAAGGCTGGGATCCTGAAACCGGGATTGGACTGGTGGCAGGATTACCTGTGATGAAAGCGTTTACACTGGGTTTAAATGTTCAATTTTAATCTTAATGGCCATGAAAATTAAATATATAATAATAGTTACGCTGACCTTAATATTTTCCTCCTGCAATGATCAATGGTTAGAGGAAAAACCACTAGATTTTTATTCTCCTGAGAATTCATTTTCCACTCCGGGTGATTTTAATTCGGCCATTGCCCGATTATATGAAAATGTACATAATTCCTTGTATCAGGTAAATAATGGCAACGCCAGGTCTTTGTTTTATCCTACGGACATTGCTTACGATGCCATCGATATCTCCCATGATCTTAATGCGTATAGTGATAAACTGAACCCGGTTACCGGGCAAGTACAGGGCTTATGGAGTTCCCTGTTTGAAATTGTATTTAATGCCAATGTAATTATCGGCAGGATTGATGATGAAAATGTGGTTTTTAATTCCAGCCAACAGCGAAGTGCCTATAAATCAGAAGCCATGTTTTTCCGGGCATTTGCTTACCGCGTTTTAGGTATTGTTTACGGTGGCGTACCCATTGTGCTGAAAGAAACCCAGGAACCCAAAAGAGACTTTACCAGGGCCAGCAGGGAGGAAGTTTTTCAACAATGCTTGACTGATTTGACATTTGCCTCTGAGAATTTACCGGGAATCAATGAAGTGCCTCAGGAAGGCAGGATTTCCAAAGCGGTAGCGGATCATCTGCTTGCTGAGGTCAACATCATCTTAGAAAACTGGGATCAAGCGATAGCTGCCGCTTCACGGGTGATTAACAACCCAAATTTCTCTCTAATGACGGAGAGGTTCGGATCCAGAATGGAGGAGCCCGGGGATGTTTATTGGGATTTGTTCAGAAGAGACAATCAAAATAGATCCAGCGGTAACCGGGAAGGGATTTGGGTTAGCCAATTTGAATACCTGGTGGAAGGAGGAGGAAGTAGCCCTACCTGGCCAAGGTTTCTTATACCACTCTACTGGCAATTGACCGATCCCAATGAAGTAAGCCTTTTTTCCGGGCCGATGAATCAGTACGGAGGTCGGGGAATCGGATGGTTCGCTTCGACAGAATATATGCGACAAACAGTTTGGGAAAGTGATTTTGACAATGATATCCGGAATTCAGCGCATAATATCATCCGTGATATCAAGGCCACCAACCCCAATTCCGAATATTTTGGTCAATACATTATCGAAAGCGGAGCAATTGCCAATTTCCCTAATACCTACGACAGGTGGTGGAACCCCATTTTTGCCAAGGTGGCTCCGATCAATAATTTTCCAGATGAATTTGTCCTTGATCCTGAAACGGGGCTACTAAATAACCAATCAAATGGCATGATGACGGATAACTATATATTCCGTTTACCAGAGACATATCTTCTCCGGGCTGAAGCCCATCTCGGTAAAGGAGATGGGGCCAGCGCCGCTGCAGATATCAATACAATAAGGGAGCGGGCCAATGCCAACCCCATTTCCCCTGCAGAAGTGACTATTGATTACATTTTGGACGAACGGGCCAGGGAATTAGCCTGGGAAGAATTGCGGTTGCTTACGCTAATGAGATTGAATCTGTTAGTGGATAGAGTCAAAAGCTATAATAGCATGACCGGTGATAATATTCTGGACCATCAAAATCTTTGGCCTATTCCTTTTAGGGAGATTGAAACGAATACGGAGGCTGAATTAACCCAAAATCCAGGGTATTTCTAATACTATTGGACTGTATAATGGTGGATCAATGCACTTCTGGACCTTTGAAAACGAGGTATTTAGGAGTGTATTGATCTTCATTTTTTTAATTAAAGAGGTCCAGATAAAAGAGCAAACCATAATGTAAACCAATAATTAGATGAAAATCATAGATTATTTCACGATTTGGCTCATTTGTTTTTTATGCATCCAGCCTTCATATGCCCAGGAAATAACAATAAAAGAAAAACAGGACCTTTTCATTTGGTATGATGCCCCGGCATCTGTCTGGACAGAGGCCATCCCTATAGGAAATGCTTACATGGGTGCCATGATCTTTGGAGATCCCATTCAGGAGCGGCTGCAACTCAATGAAACCACCCTGTATTCGGGTGATCCTGAAGCAACTTTTAAAGCCATTAGTGTAAGAAAGGATTTTCCCGACGTCAGCCAATTAATGGAGGAGGAGAAATACAGTGAAGCCCAGGAGATGATCCGGAAAAATTGGCTGGGAAGGGCCCAGGAGTGTTACCAGCCACTGGGTGATTTGTGGATTGACTTTGAACATGAAAAATCAGCGATAACGAATTATAAAAGAAGCCTGGATTTATCCCATGGAATGGCTCAGGTGACTTATGATGTGGGGGAAACCCAATTATAAAAGACAAAACGAAACTTATGGATATTTCCATAGATAAAGACAGCCATGTTATTGATTTTAAATCCGAAAAAGGCGGAAAATATGTGATCGTAGGTTGATCGGCAAACCAACACTATATTACGCAGTATTTCTCTACTTTATAATTTGGTTTCTGGAAAGCTGAAATTTTGGACAATATTTATGAATTATGAAATCATGAAGAAAGAAAACAATTCTTCCCATTATTACAAGAGAAAAGTCACGTTCTTTTTTGTATTGCTGAGTCTGGGATACCTTACTTTAAACACGGGTTGCAGCCCGGAAAAGGAAAAAAATAAAATCCCCGGTGAATACAATATAACCTGGGATACCCAAAGTAAAAACGTTTCTGAATCGATGCCCCTGGTAGGGGGGGATATTGGCTGCAATGTGTGGGTAGAGAATGGTAATTTGTTACTTTATGTACAGCGAAGTGGCAGTTTAGACGAAAACGGTGAATACCTGAAAATGGGACGTTTCCGTATTCAGTTGAACCCAAACCCCTTTACTGAAAATCATTCGTTTCAGCAAAAACTGAATCTGGAAGATGGGTACATTGAAATTAAATCGAAGAGCGGTGAAAAGGAAAATGCCAACATCAAACTTTGGGTGGATGTATTTAACCCGGTTGTTCATATAGATGTAGAGTCGGTAAATAATACGGAAGTGAATGTTGCCTATGAAAGCTGGCGAAGGGAAGATAAAGAACTGGCCTTTGGTAAAGGCCGCTTTGGGGCATTTGGCCTGGAAGGTTACCCGGGTAAGGTAATCCGTTCAAAAGACCATATTGAGCCAAATGAACAGGGGATATTATTTTATCACCGAAACCCAAAGGAAAAACTGGTTCCTGAAGTTTATATTCAATTACAGGAATTGGAAGATTTTGCCGAAGAAATAAATGACGACCTGAAAAACCGGACTTTTGGCGGATTGTTGTTTGGCCCTGGCTTTATCCCTGATGGAACAGGTGAAGGGATTTATCAAGGAACACCTTATAAATCCTGGAAAATCAAAAGTGAATCAGCCCGAAAGAAACATCAAATTCGTGTTGCCACCCACATCGAACAGGCAGAGAAAATGGAAGACTGGAAAGAGGGCTTGTCAAAAACCGTTGATCTGTCGGGAAAGGCACCGGAAAAAGCGTTCGAAAAAACGGTTACCTGGTGGAACGATTTCTGGGATCGGAGTTATATTTTTATTCAGCCTGAAAGTCCCGATCCAGAAAATCAGATTTGGCAAATGGGGCGAAACTATCAACTATTCCGCTACCAGCTTGGCGGAAATGTTTTTGGCGAATATCCCACCAAATTCAACGGTGGCAATTTAACCTACGATCCGGTTCTGGTAGATGAAGAAAAGGACCACGATCCGGACTGGCGACAATGGGGTGGAGCTGTTTTTACCGCGCAAAACCAGCGACTCCTGTACTGGCCTATGTTAAAGGCTGGTGATTTCGATGCCATCTTACCTCAATTTGAATTGTACCGGAAAGGATTGCCGGGTGCACAGGCCAGGGTGAAAAAGCATTTTGGACACAATGGTGCCGTTTACTGCGAGTATACCAGTGTTTCCGGTATTGCTTTTGGCGATGGCTGGGGCTGGAAAAATGAACAGAATTACCGTATCCGGGGGGAAGAAATTCCTTTTGGCGATCCCCGGGCCAATGCAGCCAGCGGTTTTAATGACCCGGTGGAAAAGGGTGTTATGGCCAATGGTGCCATTGCTTACCACTGGGAATCCCAGATTGAACATGCCTATATGATCCTGGAGTATCACCGTTTTACGGGTGCTGACATTTCAAAGTACATACCTTTTATTGAGCAGTCGCTGATATTTTTTGACGAACATTATCGTGCAAGGCAGAAAATACGCAACGGCAAAGAGCTGGATGAAAACGGGAAACTGGTCATTTATCCTTCTACTTCATGTGAATCCTACCGCGGGGCCAAAAACCCGGCTGATGTGCTTTCCGGACTCAAGGCTTGTTTAAACGGTGTGCTTGAACTGGATGAAAAGTACCTTTCAGCAGCAAGAAAAAAGTATTACCGAGAATTTTTAGACAAAGTACCTGATTTTGATTTTGAGGAGATTGAAGGGTTAAAAGTAATTAAACCGGCAGAAAGTTGGCTTAAGGAACAAAATCAGGAATTACCTCAGTTTTATCCGCTTTTTCCCTTTAACCAGTTTCAATTGGGAGACGAAGAAATTCTGCTGTTTAAAAATGCTTATGAAAAAGCACCTGATTTTCGTAAAGGGACAGTACAAAGCTGGCACCAGGACGGAATCCAGTTTGCACGGATGGGGATGACCGAAGAAGCTGCTGATTATAATACCCGTAAATTGCAGGACAGTCCCCGCCGGTTCCCAACATTCTGGGGACCTGGTCACGACTGGGTACCTGACCATAACTGGGGCGGATCGGGTATGATTGGCCTTCAGGAGATGCTGATGCAGACCATCGGTGATCAGATTCTACTGTTCCCGGCCTGGCCTAAGGATTGGGATGTTGATTTTAAATTGCATGCCCCTGGTAATACCGTGATTGAATGCAGTCTGAAAGACGGAGAAATTACCCGGTTGGATGTTAGCCCAGATTCGAGAGGGAAGGATATTTTAAACTACTTAGAAAAAAAATCAGTCCTATGAATAGGTCATCAGCAATAAGTTTATTTATGGTTCTCACAACCCTTTTCTGGGCAACGGGAACCAGCCTTGGTCAACAACAAAACCCCAACATTGTGATTATTTATGCCGATGACCTGGGATATGGCGATGTTCAATCCTATAATCCGGAGAGGGGAAAAATACCTACTCCCAATATTGACCGATTGGCTGCCGAGGGAATGTCTTTTACCGATGCTCATTCTTCATCGGGGGTTTGTTCTCCTTCCCGATACACACTGCTGACAGGCCGTTATCATTGGCGCAGTCGTTTGCAAAGGGGAATTGTAGGATTGTACGAAAAACCTTTAATCACTTCGGAAAGGCTTACTTTTGCCGGACTGGCAAAGCAGTACGGTTACCAGACCGCATGCATCGGTAAATGGCATTTGGGCTGGGAATGGCCCATTCCAGAAGGGCAGATGAATTTATTTCGTCCGGAGAAGAAAGATGTTACGGCCACAGAGGAGCACCGCAAAGTCTGGCAAGAGGTCTTTTCCCTTCCCATTCCCGGTGGACCGTTGGATGTTGGTTTCGATGAATATTTTGGTACTGCAGTACCGAATTGGCCCCCTTATTGTTTTATCGAAAACGACCATACAGTAGGCATCCCTACTGAATTCGGAGCTCCCCGCTTATTTGGACGAAACCAGGCCAGCACTCAGGGACCTGCAAGGGAGCTTTGGTCGCTTGAAGATATTTTACCTGCTTTGGCCGCCCGGTCGGCTGCTTTTATTGAGCGGGAGGCAGAATCCTCCCATCCCTTTTTGCTTTATTTGCCCCTGACTTCTCCCCATACCCCACTTTCGGTGAATGATCAGTGGTTGGGAGAGAGCAACCTGTCGCTCTATGCCGATTTGGTGATGGAGACCGATGCGGTGGTGGGCAGGGTGCTTGAGGCCCTCGATAAAAGCGGGGCATTGGAAAATACCCTTGTGGTATTCACCAGTGACAATGGTTGTGCTCCCTATGTGGGCAATACCACCCCGGAGGAAGCCAATGACCTGAGCATGAAAGGATGGCCCTGGGATCGAAATCATCCCCCTGTTGCGGCAATGGAAGAGAAAGGTCACTATACAAGTGGACCATTTAGGGGCTATAAATCGGACGTTTGGGAAGGTGGTCATCGTGTACCTTTTATAGTCAGGTGGCCTGGAAAAGTGAAACCCGGTAGTTCCTCCTCTCAATTGATTCACCAGGCAGATCTCATGGCGACTATAGCCGAGGTCATTGGAGCCAATCTTCCTGACAATGCTGGGGAAGATAGCTTCAGCCTGCTTCCCCTGCTGAATGGGGAAAATATGGCTGTACGTCAAAATGCAATAAGTACCTCAATTAGTGGTTTACCCGGTTTGCGCCATGGAAGCTGGAAATATATCGCAGGTCCAGGTTCAGGAGGTTGGACTCCCGGAGAAAGCGAATTGCCTGTACAACTCTACAACCTGGCTGCTGACCCAGGTGAAACTCAAAATCTGGCCAGCCAGGAACCCGACCGGGTAAAACAGATGGTGGAACTCCTGGAAAATCTTATCACTGAGGGCAGAAGTACTCCCGGGCCAATCCAGAAAAATGATGTTGAAGTGATCCGATATCCTGATAATCAATAAAAGAACCGAAGCGATGAGTTTAAAATCTTATTTTCTGATATTTTCAATAATTGGAACCCAATATATGGGTTGCCAAAGTAAAAAATCACCGGAAATCAAGCAGGAAAAATTCCCCAATATTGTATTGATTGTGGCCGATGATATGGGATACGGCGATCCGGGCTGTTATAATCCTGAATCTAAAATACCGACGCCCAATATGGACGAATTAAGTAAACGGGGTGTAAGGTATACGGATGCTCATGCTGCAGCATCGGTATGTACCCCGGCAAGATATGGTATATTGACCGGTAGGTATTGTTGGCGATCCCGCCTTAAAAAGGGGGTTTTGTGGTCAGGTTACGATGATCCGCTTATCCCTACGGAAAGGGAGACCCTTGCCTCATTACTTAAGGATCATGGATATAAAACCGGTGTGGTTGGGAAATGGCATTTGGGGATGAATTTCCTTCGTAAGGATCAAATTTCTTTTGTAAAACCTAAGGATTACCATTTCAGTGGACTGAACGGAACCAGAGATGTCGATTTTACCAAGCCAATCTATAACGGGCCCAATTATTTGGGTTTTGATTATGCCCTTGTCTCTGCCGGCGGACATAATATGGAGCCTCATTGTTTTATTGAAAATGACTTTACCTTAGGCATTCCAGATATTTGGAGGGAGGCAAAAGCACCACTTTGGGAGGGGATATCCGCTTCAGAGGTGCATGAAGGTTGGATGGTGGAAGGTTGGGATGACAGAACAGTAGGTCCTGACCTCACCGAAAGTGCCAAGGATTTTATTACCCAAGCCCATTCAGAAAACCCGGATCAGCCCTTTTTTCTTTATTTTCCCACCGTCTCTCCCCACAGACCCTGCACCCCTCCCGATTTTATAAAGGGGAAAAGCGAAGCGGGAGAACGAGGGGATATGGTCGCTGAATTTGATTGGAGTGTCGGAGAGATCATGAAAACCCTGGCCAGCCTGGGAATTGAAGAAAATACCCTGCTGATTGTTACGAGCGATAACGGGGCCACCCAGGTAAGTGACGATGGAAAAGATTATGGTCATGACAGTTGTGGGGACCTCAGAGGTTTCAAAGGTGGACTTTATGAAGGCGGACACCGGGTTCCTTTTATCGTTTCCTGGCCCAATCAATTGGAAGCTGGCACCGTGGAGGACCGGCTGGTATGTCAAACAGATTTTTACAGCACTTTTTCAAAAATTGTCGGAGAACCAATTAAGAAAAGCAGTGGTGAAGACAGTTTTGATTTTTTATTTACAGGTAAAAATGACCCAGGGGCCCGGAATTCATTGATCATGCAAAATTATGGCGGTGACTTTGCCATCCGTGAGGGAGATTGGAAATTACTATTGACCGGAAACCCATCCATAGGTGAAAATGAGTTGTATGACCTCAAAAATGATCCCAGGGAAGCAGTCAACCTGGTTATGGATCATCCCGATAAAGTCAACGAACTTACCACCCTTTTAATCGGCCAAAAACTAAATTGGCGCAGCAATGAAAAACTGATTGACCTGACTGGAGGGGAATAAAAACCAATGGTCGAGGTTTCTAATTTAATTAGGGGACTTAAAAGTTTGTAATTAAAAAAAATATGATGCAATTATGAAATGGAAATTGGAAATTAAAGCGGTTCTTTTTTTGCTATATTTATTGGCTAGTTCGTTTTCAAATCCCCCGGAGAAAAAGGAGGTCTTATGGTATGGCCAACCGGCTCAAAAATGGGCGGAAGCCTTCCCGATCGGAAACGGAAGACTTGCGGCCATGACCTTCGGAGGAGTGGAAACGGAAAGATTCCAAATTAACGAAGAAAGTTTATGGGCAGGGGAGCCCGCAAACCCCTATGCAGAGAATTTTTTGGGACATCTGGAAACCATTCAGGAAATGGTCCTTTCCGGGGATTATGCTTCCGCTCAGGATTTTGGGATTGAAAAGCTCACTGCTAGACCTACTTCCTTCAGGTCTTATCAGCCATTTGCTGATTTAACTTTGGAATTTGGTGAACAGGAAGGCATCACGCAATACCGAAGAGAATTGGACCTTTCCAATGGTTTATCCAGGGTAAGTTACCGGATTGGAGATAGTGAAATCGTAAGGGAATCTTTCATTTCTGCCGCGGATGATGTATTGGTCATCAGGCTGTCAGCATCCGGTAAGGAAAAGATCAACTGTAAAATAAGCATAGAGCCTCACAAAGATGCCCATGTTACAGCATTATCAGGAGGAAGACTCAAAATGAAAGGGCAGATCCATGATATAGAAGCTCCTGATGCTTATGATGATAACCCTGGAGGATCAGGTTCCGGGGGAAAACACATGCGTTTTGCAGGGGCATTGCAGGTGAAAAATACCGGAGGCACTTTAAAAAGGGAGCAAGAATTTTTATGGGTAGCATCTGCTACTGAAGTTGTTTTAATTTTCACGGTGGCAACCGACTATAACCTTTCCTTACTTGGTTTTGACCCCTCCATAGACCCTCAAATAAAAACTGCTGAAATACTGCAAAAGGCGAATGCTAAATCCTGGGAACAACTCAAGGAAGCTCATACCAATGAACACCGTATGATGTTTGAACGTGTAAGCCTGAAATTGGGTGTAAATCCGCGGGATGACCTTCCATTGGACCAAAGGCTGAAAGCCTTTCAGGAAGGAGAAGAGGACCAGGACCTGTTTGTGAAAATGTTTCAGTTTGGCCGTTATTTGTTAATGGGCAGCTCAAGGAGGCCGGCTGTGCTTCCTGCCAATTTACAGGGAAAGTGGAGCGAGGAAGCTTGGGCCCCTTGGGAGGCCGATTACCATTTGAATGTTAACCTTCAAATGAACTATTGGCCTTCTGATGTCACCAACCTATCCGAAACGAACCAACCTTTAATTGACTGGTTGGAGCAAATCGTTCATGCAAGCGGACCTTTGGCGAAAGAAATGTATGGTTCCAATGGTTGGTTCAGTTGTCTTGCCTCCAATCCTTTTGGCAGGGTGGCACCATCTGCATCCACCCTTGAATCCCAATTTTTAAATGGTGTCCTTGATCCCCTGGCAGGTGCATGGATGGTGATGAACCTCTGGGACCATTTTGAATATACCCAGGACCTGAATTTCCTCGAAAACAGGCTCTTTCCGATGCTTTTAGGGGCCAGCGAATTTATACTGGATGTGATGGTTGCCGATAAAGATGGTCAACTCCATTTTATTCCTTCTGCTTCTCCTGAAAATTCTTATGTAGATCCTGTTACCGGCAGGTCCCTGCGGATTACCAAAACTTCTACTTATCATTTATCGGTTATCAAGGCTGTATTTGATGCCACCCTATCTGCTTCAAAGATTCTGGATCTTCACGACCCGATTTTAGATCGGATCTCTGCAAAAGAAGGTCTTTTGCCACCTTTTCCCATAGATAAAAATGGAAGACTATTGGAGTGGAGAGAAGGCTTCAAGGAAGCAGAACCGGGGCACCGTCATCTTTCCCATTTATTGGGCTTTCATCCTTTCGCAATGATAACATCTGACCAACCTGAACTTTATAAAGCGGCAAAAATGGCTTTGAACTGGAGAAAAGAAAATGGGCAGGCTAACGGATGGGGTTGGAGCCTTGCCCACTCCCTCATCATGTATGCCTGGTTTCTTGAGCCAGAAAATGCGTACGAAGATTTGGAAGTGCTTTTGAATAAAAGAACGAATACTTTTTTGAATGCAGATGACATTTTTCAAATTGATGGGAATTTTGGCATTACATCCGGTATAGCGGAAATGCTGATACAAAGTCATAGAACGGATGAATCAGGAAATTATATCATCCACCTCTTGCCTGCCATTCCTAATGCATGGGTCTCAGGGAGTGTAAAGGGATTATGCGCCAGAGGAAATTTTGAATTGGCCATGAGCTGGGAGGGTGAAAAATTACAATCGGCTTCCATTTTCTCCAAAATCGGTGGTTCCTGTGTAGTCCGGTTCGGGGATAAAACGTTGAAGTTGGATTTAAAGCCGGGAGAAGAAAGGAAATTACAATTTTATTAAAGGGAAGAATTTTGATAAATTAAAATATAATAGGAGATGTTGCTGTCGAAAATGAAAGAAAAATTGGAAAAGATTATTATGATAAAAAATGTAATGTTTGTATTTGGGATATTTCTTTTGTTTTTTGAATATGCCCATTCCCAATCAACTAAAATGGATCAACCCAACATCATCCTAATCATGATTGATGACATGGGTTATGGGGATTTATCCTGTTATCACCCCAATTCAAAAATAAAAACCGTGCACCTGGTTCGTATGGGCAGTCAGGGAATGCGTTTTACTGAAGTTCAATCTTCTTTGTACGCTCACCTGATACGCCCAATGCTCCCTTTACTAAATATGAAAATAAAGTGACCACTTGATTTTCCATTTCCAAATTGGAATCAATAAGTGGCTGGACTTGAAAACCCTCTCATTCCCGGTCCTGCCAGGCAATCAGCATATGTAATATTTAATAGCAATAACCATAAAGTAAAAAGATTTGGGGGAGTAAAGTTGGAGATGGATAAATACCTTGTTGGTGCCATAGCTTCTTATCAAATCTATGTTTTGGGGTTTAAATATTTTTGACATGTATGGGGATCTACCATACAACCCATTTGATTGATCAAAAGTACTTCACTTCTTGGTAGAAACAACTTTAACATCAATAATATTGGTATCATGGAAAATTTTTTTCTATTTTGAAAAGCAAACCCAAATAAACCAAAAAGTGAACCAACCTCATTCCCATATTGATGACAGGGCTGTTGCTGAAAGCAAGGATTGTTGGAGGCGTATTCAGCAAGATGATAAAACGGGTTTAGAGGGTCTTTATGCCATGTTTGCTTGCGAAATGATGGCCTTTGGCCTTTCTATTGTCCCGGACCGGAACCTGGTCAAGGATTGCATACAGGAACTTTTCATTGAGGTTTGGAGGTACAGGAGAAACGGGGCAGAGGTCAAAAATGTGAAGGTCTATGTTTTTAAGGCCCTTTCCAATAAAATCAAAAAGGAATTGGTCAGGGAAAAAAAGCGGAATGCCAAAGATCAGGAATTGGGTGCAAATGCGCTATATTTTCAGAATGAAGCCGAGTTGGGGATTATCCACATTCATCAGGAGGAAGCCTATAACCGGAGGTTGTCAGAAGCCCTCACCAAACTCCCACCAAGACAGATGGAAGTAATCAGCTACGTGTTTTTCGAAAACCTTCCCAACGAACAGGTTGCCAGGTTCATGGGGATCAACGTTCAGTCCGTATATACCCTGTGCTGGAAGGCCATCTGCAATTTAAGAAAACTGTA